>QWOR01000330.1 GCA_003669575.1 Planctomycetota bacterium
AGCAGGAAACCAGCTTCAGCGCCGGAGAACTCTGGTTCAAGTTCACGAACCTCTGACGACTCCAGCCACTCGGTCCTGGCACCAATCGCTGTCCATTGCGATCGATACGCGGCAAGTTCAGCCATGGTACCGATCGCAAGTTCCAGTCCACCACAGCGCTGAAACTGATTATCGAGGCCTGTCACCTCGCGCAGCTCCGCAGCCAAGTCCGGCCACAACTCACAAGTCCGAGCCGTCAGCTGGGTGAGTGGATCACTCATCGCACCGGGGTAGCCGGGCGGCAGAATACCCGCACCGGCCCAAGACGCTTCACGCCCCGGAGCGGCCTGATCGCAAACGCGGACAGAGAACCCGAATTGAGCCAGTCTCCAGGCAGTGGTCAGGCCAATCACGCCCCCACCAATCACCAGACAGTCAACCGCCATGCGACTAATTACCCTTCAGTGCTTCGCGGAACCGGCTCCCGAGAGCCGCACAGTCCATTCCATAGCACTTGTTGATGGCATCGTTCATGGCGGTGCCAGATTCCAGAGACTTGATCAGCTCGCCAAACCGGGCGGGACCGCCGTTCGACACCAGATACTCCACCAGAGTGAGTCCCACAGAGGCCACGGAACTAGGGGAGTATGACTCATCTGAGAAGACATCTTGAGGATTCGCCAGGGCCGGGACAATGGTCGCAGCTTCCTTCCGCATCGCATCGAGATAGGGGTTCCTTCCCGCGACCTTCAGGGCCATCGACAGCCCCGTCCCCCGCAACATCCAGTTCGGCAAATCCGCACCGGTCCGTTTGAGATATGCGCCGGTCAGCTGGTCGATCAGATTCACCCGCAAGCCCGGCGTCTTGGGGGTGACCTGATCCCCGACATCCTCCAGGACGATATAGGCGTCTTCGAGTGTCGGAGAGATCACCAGGTGCCCCTGCATTCTCTCCTGAGTCGGACGCCCGTTGACAGTCAGGCTGAATTCCTCGTACCCAAACCGGTCCTTCATCACGAAGACCGCCAGTCGGCCCTTCCAGATCGGACCAGCGGTGCCACCAAACCCTTTGCGCAGCATCGCCACGTGTTCCTTGGCCCAGGCTTCCACCTGCTTCAATCGTGGCTCCGGAACGTTCCCAATGATCAGCAGTTCATCGCTTTCGAGTGTTGTCGCAGTCTCCTGAGGAAGAGCTTTGGAGAACTGCTGCAGGGACTTCTCTTTCCGCAGGGTGTTGAACTCTGCAGGAGATATCTTGGTAGCCATCTCTTTGGCCTGTTCGGCGTCAGACTTCACGAAGCTGCGGAGCGGGGCCTTCGGATCGGGACCATCAAAGACGCAGCCTTCTTCGAACCAGGTGACGAGGTCGTCATAGTTCTTCCTGGTCAGCCGAATTTCGTCGCCATTGGGCATCCGGGGATTCTCCAGCCCCCCCGTCAAACGAAAGAGCCGACTCTTCTCTTTGGGTTCGCCTGGCAGGACAACGATCCCGCTCTGCCCGCCACGCATCATGTCGTAGAAGGTCTCCAGCGACAGCCCCCCGCGCGGTTCCTGCCCCGAGTGACAACGCAGACACAGATTCGCCATGAACGGGGCAATGTCCCGAGTGAAGGACACCTTCTCGGTCCCTTTGGCTTTCACAATCTTGATCTTGGCATCGGTTTCTTCGGCTTCCACCTTCGTGCGCAGCGAAGCGAGAGCTTTCTCCTCGCTTTCCCCGTCGAACATCGCACCTTCGGCGACCCACTTGGCGATAATACTGATCTGCTCCTTCGTCAGCCCCGCGTCATCCTTCGGCATGCGAAAGTTCACATCGTCCGGAGCCAGTCGATAGAGAATCAGGCTCTGCTGAGGAGACTTAGGAGTCAACAGCGGACCGGTTTTGCTCCCCTTCTTCCAGCTTGCAAACGTATCGAGTCGCAGACCTCCCGATTGGGCCGACGGACCATGACAGCCGATACACTTGTCGTTGATCAGCGGGGCGACCTGCTTCGTGAAGCTGACTCCCTGGTTTTTCTCACGAACACCGACCGCTTTGCCCTGAGCCTTGTCGAGGTTCTTGCGGTAGTCGGAGATCTTCTTGTGAATCGACTGAAACGCCTTATCCGTGGTCTCGATGCCGGCCTCTTTGGCGATCTCCTCGATCCGGGTTTCAGCAGTTTTGAGGAGTTCATCGGCTTCGGTGTATTCCTTCTTACGAAGATGGCTCGAGAGGGCGGTGAGTGATTTGCTGACCTCAACGATCTGTTTCTTTTGGGTGGGGGTGATCGCAGCCCATCCGGCACAGGCGAGCACCAGCAGAAGCGAGGCAGTCAGAATCCAGCGAGCCATCATGTTTGCCTCGTATCATGGATCGAGCTGGTCAACACGCCAGAATCAGCAGTCTGAACAAGGGGCAATGTTTCTCGCACGCCCCATCACAGCTGTATCCGATGTCAAACCGCACAAGCCTCAATATACCGAGGACACAGACGAGAGAGCCAGCGGGTGGTGATCCGCACCTCAAAACTCAGGGCGACGGAACCGTTCCGAATGTCGTGTCACCCAAACCAGTAGCCCGAAGCGTCAGCGAGGATCTTCACGCCTCATCCTCGCTGACGCTTCGGGCTACACAATCGATGGCTCCCGTCGCATTACAATTCGCCGGAGATTGCGATCTAACTACTGCCGGTTAATCAGCGACATCACTTCCGCACGGCTTGACTGATTCGTTTTAAACAGCCCACGGACCGCACTCGTGATGGTGACAGCTCCGGGCTTGCGGATGCCGCGGATTGACATGCAGGAATGCTCGGCTTCGAGGACGACAATCACTCCCTTAGCATCCAGTTCTTCGGCCATCATATCGGCGATCAGGTGCGTCATTCGCTCCTGGACCTGCGGACGGCGGGACACCTCTTCCACGACGCGGGCGAGCTTGCTCAGGCCGACGATCTTTCCCTTGGGGAGATATCCAAGATGGGCTTTCCCGAGGAATGGGAGCAGGTGATGCTCACACATGCTGTTGAAGCTGATGTCGCGGACCAGCACGAGTTCGTCGAACGACTCGTCGAAGACCCGCCGCAGATGCCGTCGCGGATCGAGGTGCAAACCGCTGAACAGTTCGGCGTACATCCGAGCCACGCGTGCCGGTGTTTCCAGCAATCCATTGCGATCCGGATCCTCGCCCACAGCTGCCAGAATCTCCCGCACCGCCCGTTCCATGCGCGGCAGGTCAGCTTGAAACGGAGCAGGGGAATCGTCTTTCGAGGCAGACATGGATCGTTGATCTCGCAGAATTTCAGTTCACCCGGGCACAATCAGCTGGGTCATGCAGAATAATAGTCATTCAATGCCAGTCGCCCACGACGTTTCGCGCCGTGAGCGACAGACTGACAACTGCTCAGACAAGACTTAAGCGTCAACAGCGACTCGCTTAGTGCGGCAGATTCACACTACCGCTGCTTTCTCCTGCCTTCTTCGGAGGATGGAAGAACAGCAACAGCAGAATCGCGGCGACCACAGCTCCCCCGGCGGGATAGAGGAACAACTTCCTGTAATTGACTACAGCGTCCACTCCCTCACCCGTGGTATTGATCTTCTGAACGACTGGCCAAATGAACCGCGACAAAATCGGGCCCATGCCCAGTACGAGGAAGTTGAACAACCCCTGGGCACTCGTCCGTGAGTCTTTGGGAAGAAACTCATCGATGAAGATGTACAAAGTGGCGAAGTAGAACGCGTAGCAGACGCCATGCAGCAGGTTGGCCGCCACGGCGACGTATGGATTCGGAATCAGAGCAAAGATCGTGAAGCGGACCGCATGCCCGAGAATTCCGATGATCATGGTCTTGCGCCATCCCAAGGTGGCCAGCACCGGAGCCAGAATCGCCATCGTGACGATTTCAGCGACCTGGCCGATACTCATCGCCGTCTGCACCCAGTTCGAGGGAACGCCGACCTTGTTCAGGTACGTGAAGGCATAGAAGAAGAACCCATCATGCACGGTCGCATCGATCAAGGTGACGATGAACAACACGAGAATAAATGGAGTAGCGAGATTTTTGAGCGATGCCAGACCAGCTGTCGACTCCTGCCCGGCAACTGCAGGTTTGGGAGGAGTGTGGGGCAGGATCAGGCTGTAGGCAGCCATCAGAAGCGAAGCGACACCAGCCACGGTGAAGGCCATCGCTTGACGGTCAATCAGGGCCTGACCACTCAGCGATGTCTGGAACACCGTTCCCAGCCACTTCACAAACCCACCTGCAGTGGCCATGTCGGGCACCTTGGCCCAGTCCACCAGAATGAAGATAAACGGCCACGCCGCTGCGATCCAGCCGAGCGTTCCCCACAATCGAACGGGGCCGAATTCTTTCTGCGCGTCTTTAAGGTTCGCAAAGCAGATGGCGTTCGTGATCGAGATCGTGGGAACATAAAACAGGCAGTGAATCGCCATAAACGTCAGCATCAGGGGGAACGATTTGACCTGTCCCATGCCGAGCAGGGCGAGGCCGCCAATGAACTGGCTGATAGCCAGGAATTTCTCTGCTGCGAAGTTCCGGTCCACGAATGCATTCGTGAAGAACATCGCCAAGATAGCTGACAGTGGAAAGCAGATATTGATGGCTGTCTGCTGACCTTCGGTGAAGTCCAACCCAGCCTTGCCAAAGTAACCGAAGCTGACGGGCAGCCAGCAACCCCAGATGAAATACTGCAGAAAGAGCATCACCGACAGTCGAACCTTCGGGCTCGATGCGGGGAGGGCTGACGAGTCATTCGCCATGAGAAAACTCCGGGGAGTCGATCAAGAGTGTCGCGGACGCTCCGAGCACGGAGCTGTTACAGCCGGTCAACGTACTGGCCACGACAACGAAGAGCAAGCGGACGGGGTGAGAAGTGGTGAGTTGTCAGTCATCAGTCGTCAGTGGAATGCCAGCTGCAACATGTGATTTTCTGACTGACCACTGAAAACTGATCACTGACAACTCCTCCCCCTACTTCTTCAAATGCCGGTCCGCGAAGGCGAGGAACTGTTCCCAGTCGTAGGGCAGCACGTCGTGGTCACCTGAGCGATAGTGGTAGCCGATCTGTCCGGAGAGCAGGGGAGAGTTCAGGGCGGGGACCTTGTCGCTCACGGGATCGACGCCCAGCCCGTTCGTCCCCAGCAACCGGTAAACCGGGTCAGCGTGAACCGCTGACAGGTATTCCCCGTACGGGTCGGCCCATTTGTCGTTTTCCGCGCTGGCGATGTAGACCGGTCGCGGAGCGATGAGTGCGACGAGCTCATGCGAATCGACCGGCATCGCGGCTTCGTTGTTGTTGTACTTGTTGAAATTATCGCAGAACCAGTGCGGGAAGTGGTTATTGATGCGGTTCACCGTCTCGCCAAACCACCGCTTACTCAGAGCAGCGCCGCCACACCCGCTGTTGTTGGAAATGACCATCGCGAAACGCTCATCTTGAGCACCGGCCCACAGAGCGGTCTTGCCCAGTCGGCTGTGTCCGAGGACCGCGACCCGTTTGGCGTCGATGTCATCGTCGGTCTCCATGTAATCGAGAGCCCGGCTCAATCCCCAGGCCCACGCCCCGATACTGCCCCACTCATCCGGACCGGGTTTCGTCTGCCCCGGCTTGTAGAACAACGGCTCAACGCCATTCTGAAAGCCATCGTCAAAGTCAGGATCGACATCCCCATAACAGGCTGTCGCGATCGCATAACCCCGATCGATGATCTGGTCGATGCACCAGCGAGTCGATTCGGTGCCTCGAGATTCCTCGTTGGCCCGGTTGTTGGTCATTCCCTGCTTTTCGCGGTTCTGAGTCCATCCATGAGCCAGCTTCACCGCGGGATCAGCGATCGTTGCCTGGTTCCCGATGAAGTTGTAACCCAGAAAGGCCGCAGCGCCCTTCTTGTTCTTCGGCGAGTAAATCAACAGGTCGAGACGCGGCCCATCGTCCTTGGACGTGAAGTAGATCGTCACCTGCTTGCGAGTCGCGCGACCGTCGAGGGCATCCGCTGGCCCTTCGGTCACCACGGCTCGAATCCCCTCCAGTCGAGTCGCGGGAGTCCGACCGTAGACTTCCTCCTCGAAGATCTTCAACAGTTCGGGGCGCCGCTGCGTGGTCCACTTCTCCGCGGTGTCCACTTTCTTCCCAGACGGGAAAACGAGCGGGTCGGGCAGGGTATACGCCGGGACCTTTGACTCGTCCTCATTGAATTTTTCTTTCACCTTGTCAGCTGCCATAATGGAGGTGATCGCCATGAGACTGGTGGCCCAGGCGGTTCCATATCTGCGAAGTGAGTTCCGCGTTGTCGTCATGGTGGTCGCTTTCAGGGGATTTCTACTGCGGTTGCTGGTCGGGCCGTGTCTGGGTCAAGTTATCGCTGCCGTCATTTGCGTTCCAGTAAGCGCCGAATACGTCTCTCGTAGTCTGAATGGCATGATGATCATTGATGGTTTACTGCCCCGCGTACTGCTCTTTCACGAATGGGAGCAAGCCGCACTGTTCCAGTCGACCGACCGGGACCAGGCAGGTGACTTGAACAACTCCGGGGAGCCGTCCGATCTCAATTGCTCCGGTCATCGTCGCACGATTTCTGACCTCCGCCAGAGGCATACTCAACAGCTGTGCCGCTCGTTCGAGTCCGTTGTCCGTGGCCTGATTCAGATCCGCTCCGGTTCCTATGACGGAAATCGGCAGCGATTCTTCGAGCGTCTCCAGCCCGAATGAGCGTGACAAAGCGAGTGCCCTGGAGCGTTCTTCCGGCGAGAAGGGGCACGCAAGGTACGGAAGATCTTCCGCCACGGGCAGGAGTACTGGACCATCAATCGGCCAGTTCTTCAGCACATGGACCTGCAGTTTGACGGTCCCTGCCACGTCGCAAGTGTGCCCGGCGATCTCGCCGTCGCCCTGCAACGCATGCATATCCCCCATGTAGATCCCACCACCCGGCACCTTAACCGGGCAGATGAGAATGGCCCCCTGACGGACCGAATCGATATCCAGATGTCCGTCTGTGCGATGCTGTAACTGGGTCTCGGTGATCCCGAACTCATGCGGCGCACCAATCAGGAACTGGCCGAAGTCGCCCGCGTTATGGGAATCCGGCAGCGGAATAGAAGGCGTCGTTCCCAACTGCCCCAGGAATGGTCGCAGCCTGCAAACCACTCCCACGAGATCGTGGGGAGCAAAGACGAGAATCGAGTTCTGTTTGGACTTCTCAGGCAACGCAGAGTACCGCTGTGCATCATGTCCAATCGCCTCTGCCGCTGCGGCAGGCAACGTCACTCCGATTGTGCGATCCTGGTCAAAAGCGATTGTGTACCCGTTGTTCATCCGAAATGGTGATGCATCCGCTCCACACTTCGAGCAACGAATCGAGGTTTGCCCGATGCCACATGCCGAAGTCTCGGGGTACAGGGTCTGGCACTGGGGACAGCGACCAGCCACAAACGGGTCGCCGAGGAAGCGGCCTGCGATCGCCTCTCCAGTCCCCGAAGCCGTAGCCAGAGAAGTGATGGCGATCTCCCGGATACGGATCACGATCGCATCACCAACCTCCGCACCTTCGACGAAGACTGGCTGGGTGACTTCATGCCCGCCTCGAATGGCCGGTGTAATCATCGGCCCCCAACAGCCTGGAGCGGTTTTGGAGACGATATATCCCCCGTCTCTGACTGGCCCCAGCATCGGGCGATCAGGGTCGAGGATCCCGTCGACATACTGATCGACAAAGACGGTTTCCTGCCCTGAGGAAGGAGTGCTGGCAGCCTTGGCACAAGACGATTGAGTTGAGAAGGTCGACGACATGACTTCGCTCCGACATTGGGGTCGCGGATCGATGCAATGAATTTGAATATCGAGCAACGCCAGTTGTACAAACACTGACCAGGTCAAAACAGGCACTAGCTGCTACGTCGTCAATAACCGCTTGCCTGCTGGCCGCAGCCGGTTCTTCAGTTCCGGCATGAATCCATAGGACAGCGCCAACAGCTTCAGCGGGTGGAGTGTGGCTCGTGGGTGGCCTTGCTCCATTTGCATTTTGCAGCTTCCGCATTCGGTACTGCCGACCTGAATCGTGGGAGACTGCATCGCGTCGAAAAGCGGCTGACCGAGTTGGAGCGAGGTCTCAAAGTTCTCGACCGTCAGGCCAAACGCACCCGCCATGCCGGAACAGCCACCGTTGAGGTGTTCCACTTTCAGGTTCGGAATCAGCTGGAGTAAGTCCGCCAGGGGAGTCCCCCGCTGCAGGGCCTTTAGATGACAGGGCGTGTGATATCCGACCGTCAAATCCAGCGGAGCAAAGTCAGTCTTCAAACGGCCCTCGGCGTGCAGCTGTTGCAGGAACGCCCCCATCTCGACGACCTGATTCGCGACGACATTCACATCCGGGTGATTGATCAGCAGCGGGTATTCCTGCTTCAGGCAGACTGCGGCGGTGGGTTCTGTACACAGAATTGTGAGCCCCTCGCGAGCCAGTTCTGCCAGCTCGCGCAGATTCTGACCGGCCAGTTCGCGAGCCGCTTCGAGATCTCCGGCCGAGATCATGGCCATCCCGGAAGCCGTTTGTGCCGGAGGCACGTAGACGGGAATTCCCTGATGGCGAAGAATCGCGACCGCAGCCCACGCGAGTTCCGGATCGTGATAGTTCGCAAAGTGATCGACAAAGTAGACCACCGGACG
Organism: Planctomycetota bacterium; assembly: GCA_003669575.1. Lineage (GTDB taxonomy): Bacteria > Planctomycetota > Planctomycetia > Planctomycetales > Planctomycetaceae > TH-plancto1. Next base: position 8,644 of record QWOR01000330.1, read on the forward strand.
CGGGCCACTTGTCAGGAGTTCGCGGCGAGACAGGGTCGGCTTCGCCTGCTTGAGAAAGGTTCGCCGGGCAAACGGCGGCAGGCGGCGACGCCGGGCCAGATGCAAGACTTTCTCCATCAACCAGCGGCCGGTGCGGCTGCCAAGCATCCAGTTCGCCAGTGGAGCGATTGAACACCCGAGGCTGCCGAACGAATGGGCTCGGGCCAGAATCCAGTCCGCACGGCTGAGTCCGTTCTCCGCCACATACGCGGCCCGGGCCTCAATCATCAAGTGCGGAATATCGACGTTGGCAGGACACTCCAGTTCGCACTGCTTGCAGTTGAAGCAAAGTTTGGCCAGCCGTTTCACCTCATCCGATGACATATCACGGGCCGACAGGCCACCGGTCATCACGTTGCGGACAACGTTCGCTTTGGAACGGGGACTGGCCTCTTCGATCGGGTCGAGCCGAAAGAACGGACACATCCGCAGATCGGTGTCCTGTGTACGGCAATTCCCGCACCCGTTGCAGCGAGAGGCCACATCCGTCAGCTCGGCATGCGACCAGTTCAGCTGGAGCGGAATTGTCTCAGTCGAGTTCTCCGGCGAGGAGACCAACTCGGTCACTTTGCGAAAATCACGTATCGTCAGCCGTGGATCGTCACTGATGATCTTGCCGGGGTTCATCAGATTGCGAGGGTCGAAGATCCCCTTCACATCCTGAAACACCCGGTACAGCGGACCGTACTGGCTGCGGAGGAAGGCTGTGCGTGAGAGCCCGTCGCCATGCTCACCGCTGATCGTACCGCCGAACGAGAAGACCACTTCGTAGAGCTCGCGGGCCAGTGCTTCGAGCTGTTGGCCGTCCTTCTGCGTGGGGAAGGGAACGATTGGGCGCAGGTGGATCTGCCCCGAGGCCGCATGTGCGTAGAGAGAGGCAGTGACCTCGTGCTTTTGCAGTACCTTCTGGGCCTTGAGCAGGAAATCACGGAGTGTCTGCGGCGGAATCGCCAGCCCCTCGATGATCGGCAGCGGTCGCGATTGCCCCTTCAGGCGAATCAACAGGGGCACCACGCGATACGGCAGCGACCAGAGGAACTCGACCCCCTCTTCGTCAAACGACTGCTGCCCGACCATCAGCGTCGAATCGAGCTGGCGCGAGATATCGAGAATCGAACGCAATCGATCCTTTACCTGTCGCTCGGTAAAGCCGGTCTGCTCGATCAACAGAGCCGCTTCCGCGTTCTTGGGGATGATCGCTTCAAAACGAGGGTCCGCTTCCCGGGCCAGCGACAGCAATCGGCGGTCGAGCAGGTCGCAAGCACTTGGCTGCTGATCCGCGATCCCATGCACCACCCGAATCGCTGACTCCAGCTGTCCGAAGAGAATCAGTGCCACTCCACGATGGGCGGGCAGGGGAGAAGTGTGCAGCGTTGCCTCAGTGAAGATGCCAAGCGTTCCTTCACTGCCGACCAGCAGACGTGGCAGGTTCAAGTCATCCCGCGATAGAACGCTACGGAGTGAGTAGCCCGCGCAGTTCCGGATCAGGGGTGGCTGTCGCTCGCGGATCAGAGTCTCGTTATCCCGCAAGAGTCGAGTCAGCCGCGACACGATACTCTGCTTGGCTGCCACCGATTCCCCCGGCTGCATCATCGCCGGGTCGACATCGGGGAAGAGTTTCGCCAGCGGCTCACGTTTGGCCTCGAACCACTCTCCTCCAGAGAGGACAACTTCAATACTCCGTACGTAGTCCCGCATCGAACCGACACGAACGGCGTGTGCCCCAGCTGCGTCGACACCAAGCATCCCACCCACGGTGGTCACAGCAGTCGTCGACGGATCGGGGGGGAGGTAACGCCCGACCTCACGCAGCTTCTTATTCAACGTATCGCGAACGACACCTGCCTGGACGCGGACGGAGTTCTCAGAGATGTCCTCAATCGCGGTAAAGTGACGGGAAAGATCGACGATGATCCCGTCGCCGAGCGATCCCCCCGTGATGTTGGTCCCCGCTCCTCGGGCAACCAATGGAATCGAATGCTCGGCACAATACTTAGAGAGAGCAACGACATCATCGCGATGGCGGGGATAAGCGACCCCCAGCGGAGTAATCTCGTACAGACTCCCGTCGCTGGCGTACATCGCCCGCGTCAATGCGTCAAACCGCAGCTCCCCGGTAAAGGAGCCGGTCAGGTCTTCCGTAATGCGTTGCGGATCGAGCAAGGGCACGGCAGAGTGTCAGGAGGACAGTTGATTCACAGTCGGGCAGATTCGACGTGTCCGGCGGCCCCTCAAGACTTTGAGTTGGCCTGAGATCGGATTTCTTCCTGGCGATAGCGCTCGCCGAGTTCATGATCGTACGCTTCACGGCCCGTAAGATCGACTTTACCGTGTCGCGCCTGGCACCGGTAGCAGACCAGCACATCACTCATGAAGACGTACAGCGACATATCGAGCAACGCAAACGCCATCAGAATCCCCATCGCCCAGATGGGCTGATGGTAATACCAGGCGATGCTGCTGGTGATCGCTCCGGTCGCCACGCACAACAGCCCCAGGCTCGGTGGGAAGTCTTTCTGCCGCCAGAGATCGAGCGTGCCGCATACCAGGCAGTGATTCGGGGCATTTCCATCGAAATCCTTCTCGGTGACCGGCTTCGACCAGCCGCAGCCGCACTGGACCGACTTTCCCGGTCGACAATCGTCAGACCGCTGGGACTGATCGCAATTCGGACATCGGAAGGTGACGTGCATGGTGTGTGTTCCGCGAGGCGACGTGAATACTGCGTCGAATGTATCAGAACGGACACTTCAAATCGTGAGCCAGCAACGCAGCGGTGGCCTCTCCCAGAAAAATGAGAATATCAATCGCGTATAACACCCCGGTTGCCGACTGTGTGTTCCGATACCTGAGAATCCGAAAGACCATGGGAACCAGAATCAGCGGTCCGATCAGCCCTCCCCACCGCAGAGCCAGCCACACCCACTGGGTGAGTAATGTGAAGTGCGGAGCCCAGAAAAAGACAGCTGCCGCCAGCACCGTTCGAACGATCACTGCCATGAGCAACAGTCCATTCAGCTGTTGCAGCGGGGCAATCGGCATCCCGGTGGCGGTCAAATACCAGTGCCCCAGCAGCATCGTGGAGATCGCCCCGCCGATGATCCAGCCGCCCGACAACTCGCTCAGGACGTGAAACCACGTCGGAACGCCTGTTTCCTTGTGCCAGGTCGCAGCCACCAGCCCCGCTCCCGAGGCCAGCAGCACAGCCCACGCATACCGCACCCCCGCGGCCCGCCGCTCCAGCGTCCACATCACCGAGCCCAGAAACGACGCCACAGCTGCCCCGATGGTGATCGCATAGAGCCATTTCGTCGCCAGGACTGGTCCAGCTTCCGTGGTCGGTCCGTCCAGCTGGCTGAGTGTCAGCGAAGCCAGCACCCCCAGCCCCATCGTGACCAGCATCTGAATACGAAAGAACCCCGACGTGACCTCCCGCTTGGGCATCACGCACCAGGTCAAACTCATTCCAAACATCAGTCGCAGGGCGAATTGTGGGATCATGCCCGAATGATACGAATCGCCGCCGTCGAACGCAGCCAATAGGCCGTTACTTCTCATGTGTGGCACGTCGCCAATTCTCAGTCATTCTTGCCTGTCAGCCCCTGAAAGACGTACGATAAATCTTTCTGCACCGTCACAATCAACCCGCTTTCTGGCAATGCATTGAACTTGCGTCTGCTGAGGTGGCCCCTGATGTCGACCGAATCCAAGACGAAGTCGGCAACTACTTCGTCTCCAGCTACCCGCCATCTCCTATTGAAGAAGTGTCTGTCAAGTTTCGCCTACGCTTTGTGATCGACATTTTTAGAATGTAAAGGGATTGCATGCTCGACGAATTGTTGAATGAGGTGAGACGCTTAACGGATGGTGATGATGACGTAGACACAATCGTACGGGCATGCGAACTGGTTGATGACGGTTTGAAAGTCCGCATCGAAATTCGCCTCAAGCCCTCTTTATCCAGCGTTTGGACACTCGTCGCTCGCGGGATGCGAGACTTTGAGTTCTCTCCAGGTTGGGTCGGTGACGTACCACAACTTCTCACCGCTCACCCAGTGCTACTCCCTTTCACAGAGCCTCAATCTGTGTTGCACATACGGGGAAGCTCTCAGGCCCCGCTAAGCATCTTGGGTGCGCTCTGTCTCAAGCATTCGGAATGCGTTGGGAATTGGTTGAAATTCTCTGATTGTGTTGCGACAAACATGTTTACTCCTGATCCGTGGTCGAATGAACACGGGATCGTAGCATCTGGTCCGGTAACGCTCCTTCGGTCCTATCAGACTGTGCTCGATTCGTATGGTCTCAGATGCTCGATTCCGACCGGACAATTCCCCCTGTCTTTTCAGGTCGGGGAGAGGAAAGGCGATCAACATCCACTTTATTGCGTACTCGTTGGTGCCAATTGGGTTGTGTCTGAGCAGTTCGACGCATACCAAGAGTAGGCTTTCGTCGACACTCAACGCCCCGTTCTTGCCGCCTG
>QWOR01000074.1 GCA_003669575.1 Planctomycetota bacterium
ACACGAGCTGTCGGTGGAATCAGCGAAGCAATCTTCGCGAACTGCTGAGGGCGCTCATCGGGAACATACCGCTTTCCCCAGTACTCGGGTTTTCCTGAGTCCCAGAACTTCAGACTCAATGGGTTCTGGCTGAAGACGACGCAGGTCCAGATACCGCAAGTGAGTGAGAACGCCAGTAACGGACCGGCTGCGGGAAGCCATTTGACCGACGCGGGTTCGGCCACAGACATCGAGCCCTTCGATGACCTGGAACTTGCCCCCTGCCCCAGTCCTGCCGCTGCAGCCCAAAGAAGGAGCGGAACGATTGGTGCATGAAAATGATGAAACGGGCCCGGCGGATTGAGGGCCAACTCATTCAGGCAAAGCAGCAGGAACAGCGGCGCAGCTGTCAGCAATCGCGAGGGTGACAACAGCGGCAACAGCCCCAGCGGGACAATCAGGCACAGCAGATAAGCCACGGTCGCCGGGGTGACGAGCGATTCCCAGACCATGCCGGGACTGGTCAGCATCGTCCAGATGATTTCGCCGGGTGTCTTGCCGAATCTGGCAAAGTAGCTGGCGTAGTGGATCGTCACTCCTGAGCGGAAGTACGGAAGCAACACCTTCATGACCACCAGCAGATAAGCAGCCGATCCAATCAGCAGGACCAGCCCCTGCCCCATCTGTTTCCGGTCCTGCTGACGCCACCCATCCCAGGCCATCCACAGCCCGAGTGGTCCGAAGACCAGCGTGAAATCTTCCTGAACCGTGAGGCCCAGCAGGATCCACAACCACATGGCCCGAAATCGCCGAGCCTCCAACGCGTCGATCGCCGCCAGCACTATCGCCACCCCAAACGCCGTGGGGCGGAAGGTCTTCACATCAATCGAGATATCGAGGTAATGCAGCGGAAAAGCGAGCAAGGCCAGGACCGCAATTCCAGCCGCCAGTTGCGGCCGCCCCGTATGACGCCTGGCAATCGAATAGAGGGGAAAGACCACCGCAGCGATGCCGATTGACTGGCACAACTCCATCATCAATTGAGATGGCCAGACAATGTGCAGCGGCAGAAGCCCCAGGTGGATGACCTGTATATGTTCCCCCAGGAACAACCCCTGGTCGAGGTAGCTACGGAATCCCTTCCCGTGAGTCAGATTCCAGAGATGCTCCTCGTACATCGCCGAGTCGCCGTGAGGGATACGCAGATTGAACCAGAGAGCCCAGTTCATGGCGGTGTAGACCAGCACATAGACCGCAAACGCTCCCCACACGATTCGCTTCGCGAAACGATCCTCAAGGTCGGCTGGCACTGCGGAGAGCGAGGACTCAGCTGGATGAGCGAGCTTCCACCACTCCATCGCGATCAGCGCGAAGACTCCCCCCCAGAAGAACTCACTGATCGTCGCGACGGCGATCTGTATCCACTCGGCATGCAGCAAGAACCCTATCAGCCGCCCCTGAGACCAGAGCAACAACAGGAATAACCACCTTCCCCCACGCACCGCCCACGCAGCTGCAAACTCACCCCATGAGATCCCAGCCCGTCTTGCCCCCCACCAGGCACCACCAGCCCACACGAGCCCCCCCAGCAGTGCCACGGCGAACACAAGCAGGCCGGGATGATCGAGCGTTGCTGCGTAGACGGCTCCGTCATTGTCAGTCTGCAGCTGGGCCCCCAGTCCAATCACGAGAGATTGCCAGGAGTACTGACTGAGGTAGGCCGACGCGAAGACCCAGTCTTCGAGAACGGTCAGCGCCCCATAGCCGAGTGAGAACAGGCCACCAAGCAGGCACAAGATCGCGGACCGCCATCCGGGACTCGTTTCACGGGAATGAATGGGGCGGGACATGCAGGACGCTCAGCAGGGTTTCACAGAGGCCGTTGGGAGATCGCCGGGGCGATGACACCCGCCGCACGCAAACAGATGTGACGCCGATCAGGAGAACAGATCCTTCTGATCAGGTTCTGGACGCCGTTTACGGGATTTTGCCGGCGCGATCTTGAGGGACTCTTCGGGACTCGTAGGTGCCTCTCCATCCGCAGTGGCAGAGACATCAAATGGAGCAGTCTCGACTGTCTCAGCATTCAGACGCGAAACGACCATCTCGACTCGCTGGTGAGCCTGGTCAAGCAGTGACTTGCAGTGTGAAACCAGGGAGACCCCACGCTCAAACTGGGAGAGAGACTGTTCCAGGCTGACCTGACCGGCCTCCAGCGAGTTGACGATCTGCTGCAACTCGGTGAGTGCATCTTCAAATGGAATCGACTGAGTCATGTCTCTGGTCACCGAGGGTCCCCAACTGGCAATCGCTGCAGTCTACCGGTTTGGAGACTCCCGGGAAATAAGCCAGCAAAGCCTAAACGAAAAAGCCCAGCGGGTTGAACCGCCGGGCAAAACATTCATCGATGGAACGAGCAGATACTGAGCGGGACCGCAGGTTCTACAGCAGTGAATCAATCAGCATTCGCAGCTTGCGCAGCTCAAGTCCTCGCTGCTCCAGGTCCGTCCGAACGGGAATCAGTTCGACTGACAGAGCCCTCGTGTACTTCACCTTGCGGAGGACGCTGACCAGCAGGCTGAAGTCGACTTCACCCAACCCGACCTGCACCTGAACGTCGGAAACCGTCGAGTCGCGCAGGTGTGTGTGGAAAATGTAAGGGGCAACCAGTTCCATCGACTTATCGACAGTGGCCGGGTTGAGGTAGTAGCTGGGGTCAAACGTCAAGCCGAGTCCACGGACCGAGTCGCACAGCTCAACGGCATTGTGCAGATCCTCAGACAGGAGGCCACGCTCGGTACGAATGGAAACTCTCACACCCTCTTCACCCGCGATTTTGACCAGATCCTTGAGGCGATCGATTTCGGAATTGAACGGCGTTCCGAGCGGAGAGGAGGGAACACTGATCTGTGTCACGCGTAACAACTTGCTGGCCCGGCAGATGCCCTGAAAGACATCCCGAGACACATCATGTGCCAGGTCAAAAGCGATGGCGGGAATCCGATTCTGGTCGCGAAACTGCGATGCGAACGTCTCCGGAGAGGCTGCCACCTGAGATGGCTTGAGGTGCTTGGACGATTCATCCAGCCAGATTTCGAGCCGGTCAAACTCGAGTTCGACGACCTGATGACACGCTTCCGCGAAATCCATTTCCGCGAAGCACCGTGAGGAAACCGAAACAAACACTGAACACACTCCCTTGAACAACGGCTCGATGACCATCGTCTTTCCCATGCCGCATTCGACATCGGCAATTTTTGACGATCAAGCCTGCCAGTCTAGGTAATCTATGCCGAAAGTAAGGTCTCTGCAACGCGTAGGGAAGAAACTTGATGGAACAGTTGTGCGAACGGCAGGGATTGCTCGCGTTACGCGGGGCGATTTACCGATAGAGACAATCAGGTCTTTCATTCCGGGGGCGATCTCGCAGGAAGACACGCGGGGCAGGAAGCGTTCAGCTGACCATCCCGTGGCGATCAAGCGGCAGTCGGGGCGCAATGAGTGTGTCCCTTTCTAGGGGGAAATCATGGATTCACGGACGATTTTCAGTATGGCACTTCTGACCGTGGCGAGCGCAGCCTGCGGCTGTGGTTCCACGGGTATGGTCACACGTGGTCAAGATGTCCATGCTCCAGCTCCCGGCCAGTTCCAGCAATACCGTGCGCCCGGCGCAGCCGTTCATGACCACATTTCCGGTCAGCACACGTCGTACTACACGGATGGGAACGGTCCTCTGGATCACCTCCACCAGGCTGGCGGACAGTCACCCGCTCAGGGGAACTGCCCTCCCAATGGCTACTGTCCTCAAAACGGCAATTGCCCACAGGATGGATACGGAGGAGCAGGTCCAAACTGCTTCCCGAAGCACCATCGGACCTATTCGTACAGCGTCCCCAATGATCTGAGCTATCCTGCTCAAAGTGGACCTGGAGCAGTCGGGGGAGCGGTCGTCTACCCGTACTACACCCACAAGGGTCCCAGCGATTTCTTCCGCCAGAAGTAATGGCCAGTGGGAGACTCCGCCTCACGAGCGATCGCATCGCGGAGCGGAGCTTTCACAGAGACGCTAAACACCGCGTCTTGCACCGAACAATTCGACGTGGAGCCGGGGAGAAAACTGCCACCCGCGCTCCACGGCGTCTTTTCTGACCCACTCCGTTTTCTCCCGGAGTGACTCTGCCGTGGTGGCCTGCGGCATCAGGTAGACATTCTCCGGTACCACCTCCGGAAACTCAGTCAACCACTGTTCGACATCGGCCACATCGCTGGCTCTGTCGATGACAAATTTCAACTGATAATCATAATCACGGACAAGCCGTCGAATCACTGCGGGAGCATGGCGCCGCTGATCATGTCGCTCGGCCCACTCGTCCCCCACTGGAGTGGAATTCCGGAGCTTCGGGCTCACCGACATCAGATGCGCAGTCACGGGTAAATCGACCGTCCCCGCCGTCTCGATTGTCAGGAACCGGCCCTGCCCCGCCAGCCGCTCTGTCAGCTGGACCAGATCGGGAACCAGCATCGGCTCGCCTCCGGTCAACACGACATGCGTCGAGTCGTACCGGGTGACCTCCTGCAAGATCGCATCGACCGACAAGGCGTTTCCCTCGGGGTTCCATGAGGTATACGGGGTGTCGCAGAACCAGCAGCGCAGGTTGCACCCGCTGGTCCGGACAAAGACGCTGGGCGTCCCTGTGTACCGTCCTTCGCCTTGAATCGAGTGGAAAATCTCCGAAATCAACATCAGACCAGCTGTCCTCGCCTTTCAGGATCAGGCGCAACTGTAATCAAGCGGTCTCTCGTAACCAAGTCGCACTGATCTTTGTGGCCAGTGCACACCGCGTAACATTGGAAATCAGTCGCCCATCCCGATCAGCCACTTCGACCGCCGGTCCCCGTGATGGCCAAGGCCCATCGACTGGTACTGCCATTGCTGGCTACCGAGAATCGCGACTTCCCGTTGATAGCGGTAGAAAATCCGCATCTGGTGCCAGAGCCCCGATTTGATGTTCGACTGAGCCCGACCCACCCACAGCCCCGATGAGCCATCGAACAGCGACGGATTGATCGGGAGAGTTCGCCAGCTGGGGCCTCGAAACAGCGGGTGCATCTCAAACGGGTCGCCCCCCCAGACCGGGGGACCTGCTAAAACAGCGATCGCCACATCGGGACGAACCCAGTCGGGTGGTACGCTCGTGGCTTCGCCCGTGCGGGGGTGAACCTGTTGAAAGGCTGACTCGCGAGCGGCACCATGGCTGCGGAGTTTCCAGACAGTCGCGTTGGCCAGAAACAACATGAGCCCGGCCACCATCATCATGAACGGCAAGACCAGAACCAGCTCCAACGGAGCCAGACCAGCACGATGTCTATGCGCGGTGGCGATCCGATAGTGATTTACAGTTCTCGTCATGCAGGCAGAGCCCGACAGTTCAAGCAGGTCAAAAGCTGGACAGCCTTATGGGCGCTGAAATGGCCCCACAGGGCAATGCTACTACCACCCGCGACACACGAACAGAGAGAAGTCCACGCAGGGGGATCAATGATTGACGGCGAACTCAGTCGAGTTCAGGTAACTCCAGAAGATGTCTTCGAAGACGCTCGAATCGCTTTTCTTACCGTCGCGATGGCGTTTGATCGCCGTTTGGAAGGCTGTTAACTCAGTCCGTCTCGGGTCGCGACCGAGAGCAGCCCGGCACAGCTGGCGAATCCGCTCCTGGTCGTCGATTTTGGCCAGCACAATCTCATGCAAGACTGTCCCTGGACGGCTGCTGACCGCAGTCTGAACCAGATCCCCGTTCATCATCATCAGGGTCTGGGAGAACGTTCCGTCGAATCGCGATGCGTCGCAGTTCTCTTCATTCTCAGTCGCGGTGAAGAACTGCTTCATCCAGGTTTGCCGTTGATTATCGGCCTGTTCCCAGTCAGTGGTTCCCGCATGATCTGCTGCGGAGGCAACGAGCAACGAGTCGAATACCTGCTCCGCAGATAGCGGCTTGATATTCATGCGGTTGAACAACGGGGTCTCATCGTCTGCAGCCATTTCACCAGGAGTTGTCTTCGCGGCCTGACTCGACAGCTGATACGGCCGCGACATCAAAATCCAGCGGTTCAAACGCTGAACATCAAAGCCTGAGGCGACGACCGCGTCGGTCAGAGCCTTCAGCAGTTCGGGATTGGCACACGGAGAATGTGGCCCCATATCGTCGATCGGGTTCACCAACCCCTTCCCGAAAAAGTGATTCCACGTCCGGTTGACCAGAGCTGCGGCCAGCTCCCGCTGATCAACGGTAGTCATCAACCGGGCCAGTTCCTGTCGCCGCTTGATTGTCGGGTCGGGATCAACCTCGTGCCCGGCAAATTTCGGGTAAGCCACCCGCATTAACCCGCTCAAGTCATCGTAAAAGGTCGGCCCACCCACCGGATTGTCAATCAGAGACCGGCTGACCACTTCCTCACGCCCCGTGGTGGAGTTGTACTTGGTATTTTCGACGATCGATGTCTGTTGGAAGAAGCTGTTGAGTTCCCAGAAATCCGACATGGATCCGCCATGCTTGGAATCGGGATGCTTGTGACACTGCGTACATTGCACCTGCCGACACAGGAAGATTCGGGTCGTTACCGCCGTGGCAGGGACGGCCTGGTTGTTCAAATGAGCGAGCAGGAAATTCGCCTCGCCGACTTCGTTACCGTCTCCCTCGGCCGCAACCAGTTTGGAGACTGTTTCGGTCCAGGGGCGATTGTCGTGGAACTGATGACGGAGAAATTTCGCCAGGGCTTCACGATTGATCGGACGTTCGTTCGCCCGCCCCACCAGCAGGTTGATCCACACGGTCGTCAAATTGCGGGCATAGTCCGGCGTTTGGAACAGAGACTCCACCAGCAGACGCCGCTTGTTGGAGCGGTTGTCACTCAGAAAGCGATCCAGGCTGGCCCGATCGGGGATATGCCCCACCAGATCAAGATACACGCGTCGCAACCACTCCGAGTCATTTGCCACAGGCGATGGCTGTACACCGGCCTCTTCCCACTGCATCTCGAGCAGACCATTGATCCGTGAGACGATTTCAAAATCACTGATCGGAGCTGGGGAGAGGCCGTCGAAAGTTCCGCTTTTCAGAGCTGATTGATCGCTTGTGGCCATCACTTCGCTGGACTGGTTCAAAGCGACGTGAGGAATCTCCGCTGGAAGGGATGCCGGGGACTGAACCGGGATGTCGGATGGAGCCGGAGAGGCGGCGGAGGTGACACTTCCAATTGGAGCAAAGGCATCCTGCGGTGCAGCGGGTTTCAAGCCTTCAACACGCTCAGGAGAAACCACGGGAGTCTGGCTGGCCGGAGGGTTCACGACAGTGGCGACAACACTGGGAGCCGACTTCTTCGTCAACCAGAGAATCGAAACAAATAGACACACTGCAGCTACGGCAGCCACACTGCCGACTCGTGCAACCGACCATCTTTCCCGGCGACTTGCAGAGGAGGCTGATCTGATCCGCCCCGCGGTGGCTTTCCGCCGATCTGACGAAGTCCCTGTGGTAAATGCCTCACTGAGCCCGGCATCCCAAGCCAGTGAACCGTGCAGATTCATATATCGCACGTACACCTGGCGGGCTTCGCGACTGGAGATCACCAGCTGTTCCAGACGTTTTATCCCCTCGCGCGAGAGGCGACCTTCGCTCAACGCGTTCAGCAGAGAAAGCATTTCGGACTGGATTTCGGAGGGCATCAACGGTGATTTGAAAAAGAAAGTTGCGTGAGTGGGTTTCGCTTGCTGGAGCAGTGTCGTATACGGTCCGTGACTGGAGATATAACACGGATTTGTGACTCAATATTCGCCACAAATCGACTGCTTTGAATCACTTTTCCGCAATCCGACGCTGAATACATTCCATCAGCACCCGCCGGATACGCCCTAAGGACTGGTACACCGAGTTCGCGGGCCGACCGAGTTCCGATGCCAGGTCCTTGCCCGACGACCCCGGCTGATAACGCTCTCGAATCAATGCCTGGTCACGGGCAGAAAGCTTCCGGATACAATGATCGAGGGCCTGTCGCTGCAACTCCAGATCGTCTTGCCGTGAAATCGTCTCGCGAGCCACGATCTCCTGAAACTCCTCACTGAACTGCAGCTTGTCCCGGCGGTGACGCTGCCGGAACTGCAGAACCTCGTAGCGGGCAATCTGGCAGGCCCAGGCGAAAAAATTCGTCCCGACATCAAACTGGTCGGCCTTCTTCCAGATCACCACGTTGGCGTTCTGCAGAATCTCTTCGGAGTCCTGGGTGTTGCCCGTCTGGCTCAGGATGAACAGATACAGCGGCCGTTGTGCCTTCGTGAACATCTGCACGAAAACGTCGGTCTGATTCGACGAAAAAATCCCATCGGTCCGCAATTCATCGGAGGATGGTGGATCGTACGATGGGAGAACTGCGTCAGAGTTCACGGCATTTCTCGCAAAATGAGAGAACCGAACGAGACGAACTGCCAGTGGCAGTCCACCGAATCACGCCGTCTAGCCAATCAAGCCCTTGATCGGCTGGCCGCCCCCGGCAATCTTCATGGGACGACCGCGTTTGGAAGTGTGAACCGTGTCGAGAGGAATCTTGAGGGCATAGGCCACAGTCGACCACAAATCGCTGGGCAGGTAGCTGTCACCCACGATCCGCGTGCCATCCTCATCAGTTTCGCCGATTGCCACTCCACTCTTCAAGCCCCCGCCTCCAATCAGCACCGACCAGCTGGTCGCCCAGTGATCGCGGCCGACGTTCTGGTTGATCCGGGGAGTCCGTCCGAACTCGCCCATACAGACCACCACCGTGTCGTTCAGCATGCCACGCTCTTTCAGGTCCGCCGTGAGCGCTGCGATGCCTTTATCGAGCTGGGGAAGCCGCTGAGTCTTCAGGGTATTGAAGACATCATTGTGCAAATCCCAGCCTCCGAGGGTGTTGACCTCGACAAATGGAACGCCGACCTCAACGAGCCGACGGGCCATCAACAAGCTGTCACCAAATCCGCCGCGGCCATAGGCTTCGCGAACTTCGGGCTTCTCGGAGTCGATCTTAAAGGCCTGCATCTGTTGCGACCGCATCAGATTCACAGCCTTGCTGTAGACATCCTTGTGAGCCTGTCCGGCACCGCCGCGATTCGATTTGATAAATCCATCTTCGATAGTCTCCAGCATGGAGAGACGCGCCCCGAGACGATTCGGGTCAACTCCCGCCATGTCGGCGTTCTGGATCCGGCCACCTGCATCGACGGTGAAGGGAGCGTGCGACATGCCCAGGAATCCGGGGCTCATCCCGCCGCCACCGATCGAGACAAACGCCGGAATCTCCAGTTCCTTGCGCTTCGTTCCAAGCTCATAGCTCACCACCGAACCGAACGTCGGATGGACGACCGTCGGATTCGGGACAAACCCGGTGTGCATGAAGTACGTGCCCCGCGCATGGTCTGCTTCGCGGGTACTCATGGAGCGGACGACCGAAAGCGAATCCATCTGCTTGGCGATGCTCGGCAGATGTTCGCAGATCTGTAGATCGCCCGCCGTGCTGATTGGCTTGAACTCGCCGCCGTTCTTGGACCCCGGCTTCAGATCCCACATGTCGATCGTCGGAGCGCCTCCACCCAGCCAGACAAGAATACAGGCCTTGCGATTCTTGGAGACCTCCGCCGCGTTCAGCTGCAGATGATGCAGAAACTCAGTCGCCCCCAGAACGGCCGCACTTCCGAGAGCGGCGTGGCTCATGAAGTGCCGACGGGTCATTCCTTGCTGGAACATGTCAATCTCTTATTCAACAGAGTGCGTTTTGAGGGATAGCGAGTGTGTGGTGAGCGGCAGGAACTGGAACAGTGGTTAGTGGTTGACGATGAACTCGTTCGAGTTGAGCAAGGCCCAGTACAGGTCCTGAAAGGCGGACAACCTGTCGGGGTATCTCGCCATCATCGACTGCAGGCCCTTGATCTCTGTACTCGTTGGGCCCCGGCCCAGAGCCGCTAGATAGAGTGCCCGAATCCGTTCGGGGTCCTTCTTGTAGGCCGGGTTTGTCATCACCGTATAGAGATAGCTCCCCTTCTCCCCGCTGATCGCAGTCCGGACCAGCGGCCCATTCATCATCAGCAGAGCCTGCGGGATGGTCCCGCTGTACAGAGTGGGTTCCTCTTCGTCGTTGCCAAAGATCCTCAGGAACTGTTCCGTCCAGTTCTGCTGCTGCATCTGACGGCGTTCGTAGTTACCCGACGCACCACCGTCGCGGATCGCAGTATCGGCTTCGGTGGCGACAAGCAATGAGTCGAACAGCTGCTCAACCTGAAGCGGTTTCACGTACATGTGGCTGAAGAGCGGAACCTCGCCGTTGGCGGGGTTATCGATCTCATTCTTCGGGTTGAACTTGCTGGTGAGATTGTAGGCTTCAGAGTTACAGATCCAGCGTGACAGCTGTTTGAGGTCGTACCCGCTGGTGACGAACTCGTCGGTGAGTCGATCGAGCAACTCCGGATGGCTCGGTGGGTTATGCGGCCCCATGTCATCAATCGGCCGTGTAAACCCGTATGCAAAGTAATGGCCCCACATGCGATTCACCATCGCCCGGGCCAGCCACTTGTTGGAGTCATCCCGGGTAATCGACTTGGCAAGCTCCAGTCGACGGTTGGTTTCGGAGCCCGGGTCGACTTCAGTCCCAAAGTATTTCGGATAGGCCACGAGCATCAGCCCGGCACGAGTCTCGTAGTAGACGGGACCGTCGAAATCGCGATGCAGCAGTTCCGAGTAGTCGTCATCCATGCGCCCCGTGGCGGGGTTGTACTTCTCGTAATCCTCCCGCCGCATCTGGCGGAAGAAGCTGTTGAACTCCCAGAACTGATTCTGTTTCCAGTCGTTGAACGGGTGGTTGTGGCACTGTGTACACTGTACCTGCAGCCCCAGAAAAATGCGGGCCGTTTTAGCGGTGGCCTCAACGACGTACTCTTCGCTGTTCGGGTTGAGCTGCAGCTGAGCCAGCAGGTAGTTCACCGCTCCGTTCTCGTCGAATCGGCCCTCGGCGGAGAGCAGGTCGTACGCGATCTCGTTCCAGGGGCGGTTCTTGGCAAAACTCTCTCGCAGGAACTTCTCGAGTGCGGGCCGATTCGTCTTTTCGGGAGTGACCCGTCCAATCAGAGTGTTTGTCCAGTAGGTCGTAAAATTCCGGACATATCCCGGATCAGCCAGCAGAGTCTCGATCAGCTGGCTGCGTTTGGCGGGGTTCTTGTCGCGGAGGAACTCATCCACGACCTGGCCGGCTGGAACATGACCGACTACGTCAAGATGCACACGGCGAACCCACTCCGCATCGTCAGCAACGGGACTCGGCTTGACCTCGTTTTCATCCCAGGTCTTCTGGATCTGCTCGTCAATATATTGAACGATCGGATCGGTCGAACCGCTGGAAAACTTTTGATCCGCCCCCATTCCGGACTGGCACAGAACGGCCATCAATCCGAAACAGATCCCCCAGGTCATCACAATACTCTTCATAAGTTCACGACTCCTGTGAACTGGTCCGGGCAATTCCGCTGACTGGACGTTGGACTCGCCCTTCACCTAAGTCTCTGCTGCACAGGGTGAAAAAGCAATATCCGACTGCCCGTTTGCCCCTCGATTCGCAGACCTGCTGTCACTATGTACCGCGAACGCGGCCCGAGCGTTCGCCTGTTTTTCGGGAAGTCGGTGCGGGCCAACCACTCTGTCCTCCACCGAACGCCCGGTCAGCAGCAGTGATTTAACATCTTACCTGCAAACAAAATCGCACGGGGTTGCTTCCTGAGACGGCACTGAACAGCCGCTGATGCACCAAGCCCATCTGACTAATTTCGATTACTGGGTGACTCCCGGAGCTTCTTTCACGCCCCACACAAAAGTCATCCACCCCGAACCACTCGACAGTTCGTGCAGGCGGATGACGATCGGATTCCCCTTTTCCCGCTCCAACTCGCGTTCGACGGGCCAGCTGGTCGGCTGCAGTCGCAGCTGGACCTGCTTCTCAATCGTGGCCCGCATCAGTTCACTGAGCGGTCCCGAGGAGTCAACCGTCTCCACTTTGGCCGGACCGGGCGTCACGATCAGCTCCTCACCCTGTATCCGGGATGTCACCGGGATGCGAATTCGGTGAAAGCCCGTCTGGGGAGCTGGAGAGATGCGGAACGCCGCTGTCAGCGTGACAATCGCCTCACCCGAGCCAAATTCGACTGACAAAGGATTGTCTTTCGCCAGGATCATCTGCACCTGGGATTGCCCCAGAATCCCTGCATCGGCATCGGAGTCCCCGCTGGACTTCTCGTCAGTCTTGTCGCTCTCACCCGAGGTGTCGATCGGCCGGTCGATTGTGGGTTCGGCGGGCGGCGTCTGGATCACGGGTACTTTGAGGCTGCTCCCCGTTCCCGGCCGAGGAACAAGCAGTGGCCCGACAACCGTCGGCTCTCCAAATCCAGGCGGCGTTTTCAGCTCGTCAGACACCGTGCGAACGCGGATGCGCCCGGCGCGCACAATCTGGCTCGGCGACGTCCCGCCCGGCGATTCACCGAACCTCGATCCTCCCCAGATCCGGGAGGAGAGTTGTCGCTGGAGCTCCTGTTGCCACCGGTCAAGATTATCGACCGGAATCTCCACGCCACCCAGCGGCAGGTTTTCCAGCCAGACCTTCAGCGCTTCCGAGTGCAAAGCCAGTCGCAACTCCGACGCATCAGCCACGGCCACATTCGGAATGTACTCCGGACAGCTTCTGACCGTATCCCAGGCAAAGCTGACCTTCATCTGCTTTTCAGTGCTCCAGACTCGGGTCGTGGGCTCTGTGATCCCCAGCAGAGGCAACTGCTTCGGGATGACATGCTTCAACTGATTGTTCAGTTCTGTCAACCGCTCGTCGACGGATTCATTAAACTGAGGGACGACCTGCTCGGTGATTTTCTGCGCCGTGATTCTTTCTGCCATGGGGCGTCGCTGGTTGGCGATCTCCAGAGCGTACTGCGAGACCAGCGGCCCAAGGAGCGGAATTGAGCTCGCCGGAGTGCGGGCAGCCCGGTTCCGCTGGAAGGGATACATCATGGCGGACGGGCTGCGAGTCAGCAGTTTCTTGCCGTCAAAAGTCACCGACTTGGAAACTTCGAAGCGGTGTACTCCCTCGGATTGGATGACTGCCTGCGGG
>QWOR01000355.1 GCA_003669575.1 Planctomycetota bacterium
AGCCCTTCCGGTTTAATGGCAAGTGGCGACTGGAAGGTGGCGAATGGCGACTCACCGAGATTGAGGACCTCAATCCCATCAATGGGGAGGTCCTGAACCGCTTCAATCAGCTGAAGTAATCCGCGCGAAGACCCAGTGCCCCTGAAACAGAGGGGACTCTACTTCTTAAGGACATGATCCGCAGGCTTCAGGCCCTTGACGAATCCACCAAAGCTGAAAGCCGACGGGGCGTATTCGCCAACCAGATCGACGTTCGATGCAGGATCGATTTTGTCCTCGAGTCCGAGCGTCCAATACGTCGCATTCACCAGCATCCGGCGGACTCCCGCGTTCTGCAGATCCTGGGCAGCTCCCATCGTCGTGGTGAACACCCGTGCTGTTTTTCCGGTCGATCCAGTGAACGTTTTGACCCAGGCGACGGGCATCATCGGCGCGTTCTTCTCTCCCGAGAGGGGAGGATCTTCCGGCTTCATCCCGGTCAGAATCTCCCCCATCACCAAGGGCTGACAACCCTCGGGCAGCGGGAGCCGTACGCCATACACATCGGTCGGTCCCCAGACATCGCCCGACTTGATTCCCTTGAGGACGGGATGCTGTTCCTGTCCTTCGGCGATCAGGCCCAGCGTACTCTGGCGTCCGTGTTCGCCATGATGACTGATCCATGTTTCGCCAAGCACACGCCGCCCGAACCCTCCATCGGTCGACTTATCGCCCCAGTGATAGCCCTGGTAAGCCGAGTCTTTACTCAAATTGAACGCATGTGTCGCGGTCCGCAAGCCGATCACCGGTCGCCCCGACTCCACATAGTCGACAATGTGCTTCATCTGATCATCGGGCAGATTCCGAAACCGCGTCGCGATGATCATCAGGTCAGCGGTATCCAGAGCCTCCAGCCCGGGGATGTTGTTATTCCGGTTCGGGTCAATTTCACCCGTCTCGGGATTGATCGCAAACAGGACCGTGCAACGGAACCCGTGTCGTTCCGCGAGGATCTTCCCCAGCTGGGGCAGGCACTCCTCGGACCGGTACTCCTCGTCCCCACTCACCAGGACAACATTCTTTCCCTGACCCGGCCCCGCTGCGCCCTCATACACAACCCATAACGGATCAGCGTGAGCCTGTCGTGCGCTCCCCAACCACGCGAAGGAAACACTGAGACACCAGACGATGAATAAGCAACGCGACATGTGGACCTATTCCGAGACTTAGAAGCCGTGATTTCAAATGGGAGACGCTCCTCCCGCAACCAATAATAACAATCAAAGTGAATGCTTTGCGACCAAACGTCAAGCCACTTGGAAACCCAGCCGTGAATCTCGTGCGATGTCATCCGTCCGGTGTAGACAGCGATAGGAGAGTGCGGTAACAATAGACCTATTCCAACACGGGTCGCGGCACACAGCGCGTCCCGTGTTCGTTTTTTTCTTGTGTGGAACGAGGAGCGTCCGGAGACCGGGCCCCTCCCCTGACTTCAGGATTTGGACATGGATCGCCAGCCCATCACCCGCGAAGGTTTTGAAAAGCTCCGTGAAGAATTGCGTCATCTGGAGGAAGTCCTGATGCCCGCAATCGCCGAACGGATCAGCGAAGCGCGCGCAGAGGGCGATCTGAAAGAAAATGCCGAGTACCACGGCCAGCGCGAAGAACAAGGCCGTATGGCACTGCGCATTTCTCTAATGAAGACGAGGTTGGCAGGTTGCTATATCGTCGACAAATCTGAAATGCCCAAGGGCGTAGTGACGTTCGGTTCAACGGTCACCGTCAAAGATCTCGATCTGGACGAGCAAGAAAAGTATGAGTTTGTCGGTCCCGGCGAGGAAAACTATGACGGTCCGATTATGAAGATCCTGACCACCAGTCCCATCGCACAGGCTCTGATGGGCAAGAAGGTCGGTGACAAGGTCACGGTCAAGCTCCCCCGCGGCTCTATGGAGCTGCAAGTCCTCGAGATCGCCGATCACGAGTGAGTGGGCAGCGGGCTGATGGCGAATAGCTGTTGGCTTATGGCCAGGCAGGTCGAGCGTCGCGGAATCATATTCCCACGGATGGCTGAAAGCCGATCGCTGACAGCTTCCCGCGCCAATTCGAGTGGGCAGAGTCGGCTCAAATCGTTACAAATGCGACATGAAGGCAGGGGGCACGGGAGCCCGCCTGTGATCGCGGTTTACTCGCCCCAGTTTCGACCAGCACGGACAGCTGACTCATGCCACTTCGCGTTTACAACACCCTGACCCGTACCAAGGAAGACTTTCAGACCGTCGAGCCGGGGAAGGTCAGCATGTATCTGTGCGGGCCCACTGTCTACAAACCCGCCCACATCGGCCACATGGTCGGGCCGGTGATCTTCGACACAATCAAAAAATATCTGGTCTATGCAGGCTACGATGTCACCTTCGTCATCAACATCACCGATGTCGATGACAAGCTCATCGTCAAGGCGGCCGAGAAGGGAATGACGGTCAAGGCCCTGGCCGATCAGATGACAGCCGACTACTTCGACAACCTCAAGCTGATGGCGGTCGACAGTATCGATTGCTTCCCGTACGCCACGGACCACATCGGCGACATGCAGTCGATGATTCAGAAGCTGATCGACAAGGGGCACGCCTACCCGCTCAATGGCGATGTCTACTTCGCCGTCGAGACGGATGACGACTACGGCAAGCTCTCCAATCGCAGCATTTCGCAGATGCTGGCCGGGACTCGAGTGGAAGCCAACGACACCAAACGTAACCCTGCCGACTTCGCCCTGTGGAAGTCCTCCAAACCCGGTGAACCAACCTGGGACAGCCCATGGGGCCCCGGACGACCTGGCTGGCACATCGAATGTTCCGCGATGAGTGCCAAGATCCTCGGCGAGTCAATCGACATCCACGGCGGCGGGCTCGACCTGATGTTCCCGCACCATGAAAACGAACTGGCTCAATCGGAATGCTGCAGCGGCAAGCCCTTCGCCCGCTACTGGCTGCACAATGGTCTGATGCAGTCGGGCAAAGGGACCGGCAAAGTCGGTGGGGCTCACTCCAAGCATGGCGACGCACCGGCCACGGGTGCCACTGCTGGCTCGTCCGGCAGTGCCGAAGACCCGAGCGCCCAGATCGCTGGCAAGCTCGCCGGATCGGCTGGAGCAGAGTCGGTAAAGACAGCTGTTTTCGCGCATCATCCGCCCGAAGCAGTGCGGTTCTTCCTGCTCTCGACTCACTACCGCAGCCCGATCGACTTCTCGATCGAGAACATCGCAGCGACCGAGAAGAGCCTCGAAGGGTTCTATCGGTTGTTCGAAACCGCCGAGCGTTTGACCGGCGTGAATTACTACACCCTTGAAGCCCCAAAGACCAAGACCACGGCGACGAAGCTCGATGGCCTGCCTGCCGAGTTCGCAGCTGCTCTGAGCGAGCAGCGCGCGAAGTTCATTGAGGCGATGGACGACGACTTCAGCAGCGGAGGAGCGGTCGCCTGCCTGTTTGAGATCCGACGCATTCTCAACAGCTTCATCAATGACAAGAAGCTCGAAGCAGGTGGCACTGATGCCGACAAGGTGGCCCTCAAGACCGGCCTGACGCTGCTCAAGGAACTGACCAACCTGCTGGGAGTCCTGCGAACCGCACCCGCTAAGAAGGGCGGCGACGACGAACTCGCCAACGGTCTCATGGACCTGATCCTCGACATCCGCGCCGACGCCCGAACGAACAAGAACTGGCCCGTTGCCGACAAGATTCGCAACGCCCTCAAGGCTCTGAACATCGTCGTCGAAGATTCGCCGTCCGGTGCCCGCTGGACCCGGGGTTAATCCCACTTCCATACGCCCATCGAGTCTGCTCAGCAGGAGAGACATTCCCGACTGTCCTGAGCCAGTCACAAGTTGAGTCTCGAATCGGCGATTAATGAATTCGATGAATTCGCCCATGACCTCCGCTCGACATGACATCGAGCGGAGGTTCTCTTGCACTTGGACCTACATCTCTGCTCAGCGAGTCAATGCCATGCTTCGCAACTGCGTGTTCGGATCGTTTCTCACAATTCTGATGATCGGAACAGGACGCACAGAAGACCCACAGGTTGAATCGACCACCGATCTCGTCGGTCGTTCTCGGGAGGAGTACATCGTCACTCCTGTGAACCAGGTCCTGACCCCTTACGGTCGGCAGGTCGAACTCGACGGACTCCGGCCGCAGGCGATGGCCCTTTCGCCCGATGGCAAGCGGCTGCTTGTGTCGGGCAAGACGCATGAACTGCTCGTCATCGACGTTGAAAAAGCGGAGGTCACCCAGCATGTCGCGCTTCCGGGTGACGACCAGAAGGAGCCTCCGACAGTCGTCTCGCCCAACATCCTCAACCCCGACAAAAAGGGGCAAGTCAGCTATACCGGTCTGATCTTTTCCCACGATGGCAAGCGGGTCTACCTGAGCAACGTGAATGGTTCGATCAAGGTTTTTGCAGTCGATGAGACGGGAGCGATTCAACCTTCGCACACGATCGCCTTGCCTGAAGCCAACGCCCCGCGTCGCAAGGCCGAGATCCCCAGCGGACTCGCTCTGTCGCCCGATGACAAAACGCTCTACGTCTGCGGCAATTTGTCGAACCGCCTGCTGCTGATCGACACAGCCACCGGGACGCTCCAGCATGCGATTGATGTCGGCATGGCTCCGTATGACGTGGTGCTGGTCGGCGACAAGGCATTCGTCAGCAACTGGGCCGGTCGACGCCCCGGCGCCGATGACCTGACCGGCCCGGCGGGACGTGGAACCAACGTCCGTGTTGACCCGGTTCGCCATATCTCCAGCGAAGGCTCCGTCAGTGTCATCCATCTGGCCGACAACAAAGTCTCAAAAGAAATTCTCACCGGGCTGCATGCCTCGGCGCTGGCTGTCTCACCGGACCATGAATACGTTGTCTGTGCGAACGCGGGCAGCGACCACGTCAGTGTGATCGAGGTGGAAGACGAGGAACTCCTTGAAAACATCTGGGTGAAGAGCAAGCCGTCCGACCTGTTCGGGGCCTCGCCAAACGCTCTTGCCTTTGATGAGAAAGGCAGGACTCTCTACGTCGCGAATGGGACGCACAACGCCATCGGTGTCGTTGAGTTCGACCCCGAAGACCGCGGCGAGTCAGTCCTCAAGGGTTTGATCCCCGCTGGATGGTTCCCCGGTGCGATGGTGTTCGACAACGCAAAGAAGTCTCTCTATGTCGCGAACATCAAAGGCCCGCCTATCACCCCCAAGAAGAAGGACCACAAGGAAGGCTTCAACTCGCATCATTACCACGGTTCGGTCTCGCTGATGCCGATTCCCAATGCCGAGGACCTTCAGAAGCTTTCCGAGCGGGCCGCCAAAAATGTCCGCCGTGGGGCCATCGCTCAGGCGGCATTGCCCCCCCGCTCCGACCAGCCCGCGCGGGCTGTCCCCGAACGCATTGGGGAGCCCAGCCTGATCAAACACGTTGTCTACATCATCAAGGAGAACCGCACCTATGACCAGGTCTTCGGTTCACTCAAACAAGGCCGGGGCCGGGCTGACCTGTGTATCTTCGGTGAAGAATTTACCCCCAATCAGCATAAGCTGGTGAATGAGTTTGTGCTGCTCGACAACACCTACTGCGCGGGCATCCTCAGCGCCGACGGCCACCAGTGGAGTACCACGGCCTTCAGCACCGACTACATGGAGAAAAGCTTCGCGGGCTTTCCCCGCAGCTACCCCGACGGCATGGGCGTCGATGAGAACGATGCCATCGCTTACTCCCCCGCCGGGTTCCTGTGGGATAATGCGGTCGCGCACCAGAAGACGATCCGCAACTACGGCGAATTCATGATGCCGAAGGTCCGCTGGGCTGATCCGAAGAAGGAAGGCGAACCTGATTACCTCGCCTGCTACCACACCTGGAAAGGTGAATCGAACGAAGTCATCTTCGAGAGCGAACCCTCCGTCGAATCGATCCGCGCATTCTCCCCCACCGGATACGTCGGGTGGGAGATGGCGGTCCCCGATCAGGCCCGGGCCGACTTCATCCTCAAGGAACTCAAAGAGTTTGAAGCCAAAGGCGCGTTCCCCCAGCTGACTATCATCTGCCTGCCGAACGACCATACCAGTGGGACCAAAGAGGGCTGCCCGACGCCCGCATCCTGTATGGCGGATAACGATCTCGCCTTCGGTCGGATTGTGGAGGGGCTGAGCCGTTCTCCGTTCTGGAAAGACATGGCAATCCTCTCGATCGAGGATGACCCGCAGGCTGGCTGGGACCACGTCAGCGGCTACCGCACGACCGCGTACTGCATCAGTCCCTACGCCAAACGCGGCCAGGTGATCAGTACACAATACAACACGACCAGTCTCATTCGTACGATCGAGCAGATTCTCGGCCTGCCTCCGATGAATCAGTTCGATGCCAGTGCGACGCCGATGTTCGACTGCTTCACCGACCAGTCCGACCTGACGCCCTTCACAGCTGTCCCCAACAAAGTCCCGCTCGATCAGATGAACCCCAAGCCGGTTTCGATCCAGGATGAGAAGCTGCGAGCAGACGCCCTCGTCTCCGCTGAACTCAACTTCCGCGAGGTCGACAAAGCCCCCGAAGATGTCCTGAACAGCATCCTCTGGCGCGCCCTCAAAGGCACCGGCATCCCGTTCCCCGAATGGGCCGCTGGCACCGAGGACGAGGAGGAAGAAGAACGAGAGCGAGCTGCTGAGAAGTAGGGAGTTGCTTTCAGTTACCAGCCGTCAGCTGTCAGTTAGGAGAAGATCACTCGTCTCACCGACGTGACGGCGACTGGCGGAGTGATTCAGAGATTACTTGACCGCCGGAGGACAAGGGAACAAGAGGAGGATAGCCCGACCACTTCTGGCCGGGCTATCCTGTTTTGCCAGAGGCAACTATGCAACAACTTTTAACGCCCGAGAATATTGATGCCGTGATGAAGGTTTATCACGGGTTTCATGATGCCCAGATCAATTGGGTAGTGTTCCGGCCTTCTCACATTGATAATTACATCGTAAATGCCGAAGCTGAGCTGTGGGTCACGAACCATTCGACTTGTAAGGCTGAAGTTGTTAGGCTGATTTTTCATGAATTGTTGGAAATGAGATTCAGTTATAACAGCAAGTATGACTACTCCAACATACAAGACGATATTGCCATCGGATTTCACGAAGAACTAGCACATGTCGACTTTGGAGGAGCTTGTGAGCCAAGGACAACGCCAGATGATTATCGCGAGTTAGATAGATATTTCATTTGTAAATCCGTCTCACTAACCATTGTCACCTGATTGCCAGGAGCCCAGGCGCCGCTTTGGGCGTCTGGATGCGAAGCACAAGAGGGCACAGCCAAAGCAGGTGTTCGCTGCGTGTCACCTTACGAGGCAGAATTCCGTGTGAGTCACCCCCTCACCCCGGCCCTCTCCCCCACAACCAAGTTCGTGGAGTATTCCGTGCCCTCAGTGCGGGAGAGGGGGCAAAGCTGGTGTTCATTCAAAGGTTACCCCCACTCCTCCGCTTCCCTTCGTTGCCTTGCTTAACTTTTGTTCCCCCCTCCGATCTGTGATACTCATTTGTGAGATCTATTCCTCAACTCGCAAGACGCCGCCATCACCCCTTGGACTGCAACCGGCTCTCCTCTCCGTGCCTCTGTGTCTCCGTGGTTCACCCTCCCCGCCACACCCTCCTACCGGACGCCCTCATGACTCGCAGAACGTTACTCCTCGTCGCTCTCTGCTCCGTATGCCTGTCATTGATGGCACCGGGGGCGTACTCCGCCGATCCAACCAGCGGCATCAAGATCGCAACGTTTGACGTCGACGCCACGCCGCCGGTCGGAGCGATGATGGCTTATAACCCGGTGCGTCGCGTCGATGAATTGACGCTCCGTTGCCGGGGGATCGTGCTGATCGGGGCGGGCGAGCCGATCGTGCTGTGCGCCATCGACTGGATCGGCCTCTACAACGAGGGGCACGACGCCTTTCGCGAGACTCTCGCCACAGCTGTGGGCACGACTCCGCAGCGGGTGTCAGTCCACTGCCTGCACCAGCACGATGCCCCGGCGTGTGACTTCTCGGCCGAGCGACTACTGGTCGAGGCCGGCCACCAGAACATCGGCCGTTACGAAAGTGCCTTCGCCCGTGAGCTGCTCCAGCGTCTCTCCACAGCGGTGAAAGCTACAATCCCAACTGCCCGACCAATTACGCATTACGGATTCGGAGCTGCTGAAGTCGAGGGCGTCGCGTCGAACCGCCGTATCCTCGGTCCCGATGGCAAGGTCCGCGTCACCCGTTTCACAGCCACTGCTGACCCAGCTGTACGGGCCGAGCCGGTCGGGACGATTGACCCGGTGGTCTCGCTGCTGAGCTTCTGGGACGGTGACCAGCCGGTGGCGTGCCTGACGTACTATGCCTGCCATCCGCAAAGCTATTACCGCACCGGCATCCCCAGCCCCGATTTTCCCGGCATTGCCCGGTTCATCCGGGGCCAGGAGTTGAACGAGACGCTGCATGTGCACTTCAACGGGGCGGGTGGCAACATCGGTGCGGGCAAGTACAACGATGGAGCCCACAAGAACCGGCTGATCCTCGCGACGCGTCTGGCCGATGGGATGCAGCGGGCGTTCGAGAACACAACGAAGGCCCCGCTCACCGCCTCAGATGTCGCGTGGCAGACTGAGCCGGTTTCGCTGCCACTTGCCAAATACCTCGACAAGGACAAGCTGACCGAGCAGGTCAAGAACTTTAACGTCAACCAGAATTTCGGAGCCCCCGAGGAGCTGGCGTTCGTGCAGCGGACGCTCTCCGGCCGCAAGATCGACCTCGGGTGCCTGAGCATTGGAGATGTCCGCGTGGTCCATATGCCGGGCGAACTCTTTATCGAGTATCAGCTGGCGGCCAAGGCAATGCGTCCCGACCTGAAGGTGATGATGGCCGCGTACGGCGACAACGGACCTGGCTACATCGGCACCGAGATCTCATATACCCAGGGCGGCTACGAAGTCGAACCCCGCTCGTCTCTCACTGCCCCCGAAGTGGAAACTGTCCTGATGAACGGGATGAAGAAGCTGCTGGGAGCGAAGTAGTCACGAATCGATCAGTTCAACGACACTTCGCAACCCCTCATGTCCGACCGGCGGTTCGATTTTCCACGGGATCATCACAGCTCGGTGCGACTGCTCGACGACCACTTCCCGGATGAACTTGGCCTCATGGTTTTGTCGACTGCGAAGCAGTGGGTCGGTGACGGTCAGCGGTGACAGACACTGATTGATCACCCACGCATAGGGTTCGATCTGGGCACGGCGCAGATCACGTTGCAGCTGGGCCGCCTCATGAACTGGAGTCGCTTCCGGCAGAGTGACGATCAGCACGCGGGAATAGTTCGGGTCTCGCAGCCGTGGCAGCAGCTGGACCACCGCTTCGGGCATCTCGTTCGACTGTCGAACCACTTCGCGGTGATAAGCGAGTGCCGCATCGAGCAGCAGAATCGTATGCCCTGTGGGGGCGGTATCGAGAACGACAAAGCGGTCGGTCCCCTCGGCCACTGCGGCGGCGAACGCCCGGAACACTGCAATCTCTTCGGTACAAGGCGAACGCAGGTCTTCGGCCAGCAACTCTCGCCCCTGGGGATCGAGCCCAGCTCCCGCTGTTTGCTGAACCTCAGCTGAGTATTTCGCTGTTTCCGCCACGGGATCGATCCGACTGACCGTCAGATGCGGAATCGACTCATTCGCGACCATCGCCGCGATGTGAGCTGCCGGATCGGTGGTCGACAAGTGCACGCGATGGCCCCGGTCCGCCAGTGCCACGGCGACCGCAGCTGCGACCGTAGTCTTCCCCACGCCCCCCTTACCCATCGCCAGAATGACTCCGTGTCCGGGAGCGGCCAGATCATCGATGAGAGTTCCCAGTGGCAGCGGCAGTTCAAAGTCGGCGATCGGAGGAGAGTCTGGCTCGGCGACTGGACTCCTGGCGGATGGGACACCCAGAACGCGAAGGGACTCGATCCCCAAAACTCCATTGGCCGTGAGCGGGATCAGGCTGCGTGGCAGATCGTGCAGGACACCGGGGATCGCAGCCAGTGCTGCCTCGCCGCGCTTCTGCATCGCGACCGCGAGCGGGTCTGACGCATCGCTGGCCTGGAACACGCCGTTGACGACCAGGTGCTGGTTCTGCACGCCCAGAGCGGCAAGCTCACCACTCGTGCGGGCTGCCTCGCGGAAGGCGGTGACCTCGGGGCGCGTGACGAGGATCAGAGTTGTGACTGCAGGATCACTCAACGCTCGTACCGTGTCCTGATACAACGCCTGCTGCGGTTGCAGCCCCGCCAGCGGTCCCAGGCAGGATGTCCCGGTGGTATTCGACTGCATGAACCCCGACCACGCCGACGGCAGTGTCAGCAGCCGCAGCGTGTGCCCGGTAGGAGCTGTGTCGAAGATCACATGATCGAACTCGGCGGTCGCGGTGGCGTCACCCAGCAGCCGGGAGAACTCGTCGAATGCCGCGATCTCCAGCGTGCACGAACCAGAGAACTGTTCCTCCATGCTGGCAATCGCCGAGGCGGGAAGCAGCTTGCGATACGGCCCGACCATGCGTTCCCGATACTCAGCTGCGGACTTCTCCGGGTCGAGGTTCATGGCTGAAAGGCCGGGTACAGCTGTGATCGAAGTGGGATGATTGCCGAGTGGAGTTCCGAGTACCTCATCCAGATTGGACGCCGGGTCGGTCGACACGAGCAACACTTTCTTCCCCGCATCGGCCAGTCGCACAGCTGCGGCACAGGCGAGCGATGTCTTGCCCACGCCCCCCTTGCCGGTGAAGAACAGGTTGCGAGTCGGGTGTTCGAGAAACTGCATGTCATGACCCCGTGACGGAATGGAGGCAACCACGAACGTGATCGCCAATCAGCAGCAGCCAGGCGTTCCACTGCAGCATCCACCATCCGCCGGGACGACTGGAAGCAACTCGGGGGCAGCTCCTGTGCCGAGCCACATGGTCAACAATTCGCGTGACGGGTACCCGCGTCGGCTCACGATATGACCGTTCACAATGATCAACGGCAGGCAGTCGGCCCCCTCTTTTTCGAGCGTCTGCTGCACGAGCGGGTTCTGGACGAACTCCATCGGCTGCTGCGACAGGTTGAATCGCTCGACCTGATGCCCCTGGGACTTGACCCAGTCGAGATCCGCCGCGAATCGCGGCAGCACCGGATCGACAGCCGGCCCACAAATCCCGGTCGAGCAGCACATGGGTTTGTCGTACACTTGAATCGTTTTCATGGTCATTCCTGGTATGAAGCGACGACCGGAGAGGCCGCCAGCTGTGATGTTTGTGGGTGATCGTTGCCTGCCCTACGAATCGTGGTTCGTCGAAGAACGATCTGTGCAGGCCAAACAGTTATAACTTCGAGATGAGCGACTTCAGCTCCTGAAGTGCGTCGGGGTTGATGCAGTAGCAGACCTTGGGGCCATCCACTTCACCCTGAATCAGTCCCGACTCTTTCAAGATCTTCAGGTGCTGTGACACTGTCGATTGAGCCAGTGACATGCTGTCCACAATCTCGCCGCAGACGCAGGCCTTGCGATGGGCCAGCAGATGCACGATCCGTACCCGGGCCGGATGAGCCACCGCCCACGCCAGCTGCGCTGTCCGCTCCGCCAGCGCATCCGAAGGCAGCGCCACCGGCCCCTCGTCACAGCATTCTGGTTTGGTTTTTCGAGTGGCCATGTGTTCCTCAATATCGTCAATCTACGATAGACGATATTTGTGGCGTGGCAAGAGGTGAAGCAGGTGTCGATCTCGTAATGATCAAAATCGCCAAACGGTCGATTGTGTGGGAATCGCCTCAGGTGGCAATGTCTAGCAGGGTAGCACCGGTTGACTCGCGTTGGAGTCTACCGGTGTGCGTCAGCACCAGAGGCATTTGTGATACGAGCCCACTTCGTTATAGACTCTTGTGCTCAGGCACACAGGTAGGCCGCAAAGCCGCCCAACCGGTGCCACCTGGGGGCTCTTAACTCACGCGTTGGTCGCTTTTGGCGGCACGCTGCCAAAAGGGTAGCACTACGTTACCGCGCTTTATCGCCTTGATCAGCACAATGACGCCTGCCGTCGTGCAGAGCAGGCAGGCGATCAGCGAAGATTCAAGTCCGAAGCTGCCGCCCGTCAACAGATCGGGGCCCTCGATCATGGGCTTGACGAGGCCCGGATCGCTGTCGCCTCCGGATACGACACCCGAAAAGATGCCCGACTGGGTGTAGTTCCATGAGATGTGAAATCCGATGCCCAGCCACAGGCGGCGGGTCAGCATGAAGGCTGCGGCAAGCAGCAAACCGGCCTCGACGCTGATGAGCAGCGCGCCCAGCAGCGTGGCCTTGGGGTTGAGCAGGTGGAGGAACCCGAACACGAATGACGACACGATGATCGAGACCCAGCTCCCGAACATCTCCTCGACGATACGGAATAGGGCACCGCGGAAGACAAGCTCCTCGAGGAACCCCGAGCTCAGCGCCATTGCGACGGCCGGCAGCATGAAGGATGCCGGATTCAGCCCCTCGATCCGATAGATGCCGAGCAACATCAGGATCAGCACGCAGGCAGTGTAGAGTACGGAGCCCACGAGCAGGCCAATACCGAGATCGCGTCCGAGCGGCGCCAGAGCCAGCTCGCTGACCGGACGGCGTTCGACGAAGTGCACGAAGGCGGCATAGATGGCGAGGCCGACTATCGCCATGCCGACAGCGGTAAGAATGGACAAAAGCGGCGTCTTTGCAGCGCTGGCGACGTAGCCGCTGCTTACGCCCATGACCAGAAACAGGATCCCGCCCAGCAGCACTAGTCGTACGGGTGCCGACTGCATGATCCGCAGGAGCGCAGACGGTGCGGTGCCGGTCAGTTCGTTCATGTCACGGTCTCCAGCTGTTGTCGGTGGGGTTAAGGCGACGAATCCTCATAATATCTGCCCGCTGGGCGCTCATTTTCCTCGTGCCCAAGCTCCGCAGGATTTTGCGCCATGTGACGAAACCTGTTGCGCCAGGTGGAATTGCGGATCAGAATATCTCCTTTCGTAAGTCTTGCGAAGGAGGTGTTTGTGATGGAGGTCGTCATTTGGAACTCTGTACTTGCTG
>QWOR01000279.1 GCA_003669575.1 Planctomycetota bacterium
AACTGGGTGAAGGTGGAGGTGGGGGTGAACTTGCGGGCGGTGGCAACGTAATCGGTTGCGCTGGCCAGCTGGGTGCGGTCGGTGAACTCACCGGACGAAGGGAACTTCCTGTAAGTTTCTTCGTAGTTGTGAATTGCCAAGCCCATCTGCTTGAGGTTGTTTTTGCACTGGGAGCGGCGAGCAGCCTCACGAGCCTGCTGCACGGCTGGCAGGAGCAGAGCGATCAGAACAGCGATAATGGCGATCACAACCAACAATTCAATCAGCGTAAAACCACGTCGACTTGCTTTGAGCATAATCAATCTTCCATCCCATCCGGGAGACAAATTTGTTGTCTCTCGCCCACTGCAAGAGATCAACTTCTGGGACGCATTATGGGGATGAAGTGCGAAGGGATTATGAACAAGGTGCGAATTGGAGAATAAGTCAAGGTCAGTTTTTGGGGCCGATGACGACTACTGATGTGACACAAGTCATAGATGCGTAATTGGTTGAGTTGGAATATGTTTCGTTGTGTCACCTCTGGGGCCACCGGAAAAATTGAACTCCTCTCGCCCTCGCTCACGTTTCGAGTTGGTCAATCCATGACTTTGGAGCGTCAAGATACCGAGGCCAGTCGAGTGGTTTCTGATTTTTGACCCGGTCAGGTGTTCCAGCGGCAACTGTTTTGTCGCTTCCAGTGACTCTGACGAACGTAGCGACTCAGGCCGGATCGGTAGGGGGGAAGTCCAGCGAAACCGAAGGGTCCGGGTGTTCTACCGCCGCCCGGTCAGCGTTGCATGTCACACTTGGGCGGGGGCAGTCCCCGTGTACCGATCACCTCAGCCAGCGGTTCCAGATGATTCACGTCGAGAACCTGTCCAAGTCGTTCTTTGATCTGCGACGCGGCGATGTGCTGGCTTTGGATCACGTCTCATTCGATGTGGCTCCGGGCGAAATCTTCGGCCTGCTGGGCCCCAATGGGGCAGGGAAGACGACCTGCCTGCGGATGCTCAGTACCGTGCTTAAGCCGACCGGTGGTCGCGCCGAGATCGCCGGTTTTGATGTGGCGACTCAACCTGAGCAAGTTCGCTCGCATATCGGGTTTATGTCGAATAACACGGGCATCTATGACCGCATGACGGCCTGGGAGTTCGTGCAGTACTACGGTCGTCTGTACGGGATGCCCGAGGATGTACTGACACCGCGGCTGGAGCAGATCTTCCAGCGGTTGCAGATGAATGATTTCCGTGATGTGCTTGGGTCGAAGATGTCGACGGGGATGAAGCAAAAGGTGTCGATTGCGCGCACGATCGTCCATGATCCCCCGGTCATGATCTTTGACGAGCCGACATCGGGGCTCGATGTGCTGGTCGCACGTGCGGTCGTGCAGACCGTCGACTCCCTGAAATCACAGGGCAAATGCATCATTTTCTCGACGCACATCATGCGCGAGGTTGAGAAGCTGTGCGATCGGGTGGCGATCATTCATCGCGGGAAGATCCTCGCCATGGGGACACTGCCCGAACTGGCCGATCGATACAATCAACCCGATGTGGAAGAGCTGTTTTTCGATTTGATTCAGGCCCATGACGAGTCATACCGCCAGACCACCTCGTAAGGTCTGCGGGATTCGCGACTGTTCACCCCACCAGAATTCACATTTCCTCCCTTCAAAAGCCCCGGTCCCCATGAACTGGAAGAACGTTAAGCTGGTCTTCCTCCGCGAGGTCCGCGATCAGTTGCGAGACCGCCGGACACTTTTCATGGTGGCGGTGTTGCCGTTGCTGCTTTATCCCGCGCTGGGCGTGGGGATGACCTATATGACGGTGAACTTCTCCGAGCAGGAGCGGACCGTCATGATCCTGGGGGCGAAGGATCTTCCACCGCCTCCATTGCTTGACCCGCAGAAGCCGGATCGGTTTCTCCCGGAGTATTTCTCCGCGGCGTCCGATGCAAACAAGTTACGCGTCATCACCGAGTCCAATCTTGGTCAACCGATTGAGCCCGGAATCTCGCCCGATGTCCACGAGGCTGAGCAGGATTTCCTGAAGCAGGCTGTTGAGTATCGCGGAACGCTGGAACAACTGGGCGTCCTTTCACGGTCGCGAGCCGCCGCCGAAGAGAAGTCGGTGCGTCTGTCCTATGCCGGTCCGGAGAAGAAGGCCGAGCTTGACGCCTGTGTCGCATCGGTGGCTGAACTGAAACATCAGGAATCAGAACTCAAGGCGAAGGTCGACCTCTGGTTCAGTAATGCACCGGTGCAGGTGATGATCGTCGTCCCCACCGGCTTCGCGACCAAGCTTGAAGAGGCCAATCGGCAACTGGCCAACCGGACTGGCAACGAAGTCCAAGTTGATGACATGCCGCGTCCGATGATTCTGCAGAACAGCGCGGATGAGAAGTCTCAGCTAGCCTCGCGTCGCATTCGGGAAGCACTGACGAAGTGGGAAGACCACCTGAGAGCAGCTCGGTTGGAACAGGCGGGGTTGCCCAGTTCACTGTCCTCGCCGGTTGATCTGACGAGTGTCGATGTGGCTGCGAAGGATGATCTGTCAGCGAATCTGTGGAGCAAACTCTTCCCGGCGCTACTGGTCATGATGGGTGTGACGGGAGCGTTCTACCCGGCCGTGGACCTGGGGGCGGGAGAAAAGGAACGCGGCACGATGGAGACGCTGCTGATCTCTCCGGCCCGCCGATCCGAGATTGTCATGGGCAAGTTCATGACGGTCATGGTCTTCAGTCTGTCGACGGCTCTGCTGAACATGCTCAGCATGGGGATGACCGGACAGCATGTGCTGTCGATGGCCGGTAGTGGTGGCATGGGAGCTGTCAGCTTCCCTTCCGCAGTGTCGCTGATGTGGGTGATCTTTCTCGCCTTTCCTCTGTCGGCGCTCTTCAGTGCGACGAGCCTGGCTCTCGCGATGTTTGCCAGCAGCAGTAAGGAAGGTCAGTACTACCTGACTCCCCTGCTGATGGTGACGATGGGCCTGACGATGTTCTGTCTGAGCCCGGCAATTGAGATTCAGCCGTACTACAGCATCCTGCCCGTGGCAGGTCCGGCGTTGTTGCTGAAGGCACTTCTCGGTAGCGGGGCGTCGTTGTCCGAGCTCAGCGTGTACTTCCTGCCGGTGATCGGTTCGAGCATCTTCTACAGCATCGTGGCCTTAAACTGGGCGATCTCACTGTTTGATCGAGAAGAGGTTCTCTTCAGCCAGGCGGAGCGGTTTGACCTCGGCCTGTGGATCAAACACATCCTGCGTGATAAGGACCCGGTCCCCAGCCGGACCGAGGCTGCGATCTGCTTTGCGATGATTGTTCTGACGCAGTTTGCGGCACTGAGCAGCATGAAGCCAGATCTGGGCGGCGATTCGCAGGCCCGCAACTTCACGATGCTGATGTGGCAGACGGTCTATCTGATCGTGACAGTCGGCCTGCCGCCGGTGTTGATGGCGATTCTATTGACCAGCAGCGTACGCAGAACCCTGAAGCTCTTCTGGCCAAGGTGGCAGTATCTGTTGCTCGGGTTCGTGCTGCCGGTGGTACTGCAGCCGATCGCCGTGGAACTGATTCATCAGCTCGACTGGTTCTTCCCGAAGCTTCCGGCGGAGATGGCCGAGTTCATGAAATCGCTCTCCGACCCGAATGTGGACTGGTGGTGGCCATTGCTGGCGATTGCCGTCGCTCCGGCAGTATGTGAAGAGTTGGCTTTCCGCGGTTTCCTGCTGTCTGGCTTCCAGTCGGGGCGGCAGCGCAGCTTCTGGACACCGATCCTGTTGTCGGCGGTGTGCTTTGGCGTCGTCCACATGATTGCGCATCAGGTCTTCAATGCCATGCTGCTGGGGATCGTCCTCGGCCTGCTGGCTGTCCGCAGTCGCAGCCTCGTCCCCGGGGTGATCTTTCACTTCATCTTTAACGGGATGCAGGTGCTGCAGACTCGCATTCCGAAGACCGTCTTTGAGTCACGCGAGATGCAATGGCTGTTCAGCGTGGAGAGTGAAGCCGGACAGACCGCGATCCGGTTCAACGCCCCGCTGCTGGCGATCTCCGGACTCCTGTCTCTGGGGCTGATCACATGGCTGGTCAGGGCACCGATCGATGCCGATCCCGAAGGCCCGCAGCGCCGGTTCTCTGACCTGCCTCCGATGAATTCCGATACGCTCACACTTCCCGAGAATGATCCTCGCTGGGATCAGATGCGAGCCAATGCCGCCCGGGGGCACAATTCGATCTGACGCCGCTGCAGCGCGATCCCCCCTGACTGGGGCAGGTCATCGGTCTCCGCAGGCTCGACTTTCCCCGATTGCGTGGTGAGCGGTACTGCATATCGTCGTCCCGGCCGGCCGAAATTCCAGGGTCAGGAAGCTCTGCGGCGACACAGCACAATCGCTACAAACGGTATTCCTTATCAGACAATTGAAGTGGATCGCACATCTTTCCAAATCGGTATTCCCGGATGTCCCCGATCAATCCATAAATGATGTGAAGGGGTGCGTCCACTCGCAGTTATTGCCGATATATGGCATGACTTCAGAGTACGTTTTCGATCTGGCAGAGATCGACACTCTCGACATGCGGGACTGAGTTCGCATGTGACGGGCACACGGATCGTGTTTGTTTTGCCTCAACTTGATGGCGAATTCATGATCCGCAGTTTTCCACGCTCATTCATCTGGCTGGCCTTTGGTCTGGCCACAGCCTGGTTGTCGTTGATCGCTGCCCCCCGTCCAGTCAGCGGGCAGGATTCGCCGCGTTACAGCCGGTCTTTCTACTCACCCGCTCAGGCCACTTCAGCGGCTGCGCCGTACGCGACCGGTTACACCGGCGACGTTCAACCCAGTCCTGAGCCCGCTCCCCCGTCCTACAGTCAGGCTCCCCCGCAGCAGGTCTCCGGTGTCATTGGCACCGCCCAGGCCCCGCACTACTGGATCGTGAGCTCACGTTGTGATGTTCAGCACAAGCGGCACATGCATCTCGACGATGGTGTACTCGATGTCTACGAGCGGACCGCCGACGGTCAGCTGCACTACACCAATATGGGCTCGTTGCAGGCTGGGCTGATTCCGGGCGTGCCCGTGCTGATGTGTGTTCACGGGAGTTTTGTGGCTTGGGAAGACGAGTGCTATGAGTCTCATCTCGCCTATCAGTGGTTCCGCAACTCGTGCCCGAATCTGCCACTGCAGGTGGTGTTCTTTACGTGGCCCAGCAACGGCATGATCACGGGGCTGCTCCCGACAGACGTGGCGATTCGCGGTAAGCAGGCGGAGTTTAATGGCTTCCATATGGGCCGGCTGATGAACTGCATCCCGGAAAGCTGTCCGGTGACCCTCATGGGGCATAGTTTCGGTTGCCGCGTGATTCTGTCGACGCTGCATCTGGCGGGCGGTGGAGCGATTCATGGCTTGCAATTCCCCGGGGCCATGACTGCGCATCGTTACCGAGCTGTGCTTGCCGCAGCTGCGGTCGATCATCACTGGTTGAATCCTGGTGACCGTTATGGATGTGCTTTGCCGCGGACGGAGTGTGTGGTGAACCTTCAAAATCGGAAGGACCTGGCACTGGCTTTCTATCCCCTGCATCGTCTCTTCGCCGGTCGGCCACTGGCCCGGTCAGGGCTGACTCGCCGCGATACGCGATTGCTGGGAGCGGAAAGCCAGAAGGTTATTAACATCGATGTGACCGCCATCGAAGGTCACAATCACCTCTGGCCTGGATATTTCAACTCGCCAGAGATCGGTGCGGCGATTGCCAATGTGATCTACTGGCCGGAAGTCAACCAGCCGATGGGCACTCCGACCTATTCGGCTCCGACCTCGACGTCGGCCGCATCTGCACCTGTTCGGCAGCGGACACAACGCGTAGCGCCACGGCCGACAGCACCTCCGGTCGAAGAGGAGACGCCGGTGCCGGTGGAGAGTCCGATCGAGAACCCGGTCTATGTTCCCGCGGAAGACGACGATACCGTCCCCGCACCACCTCTGCTCGCTCCAAGTTTGCAGTAACCCGCAGCTCTCGGTGAGGGGAATGGAGGGGCTATTTTTTGGGTTCGATTGCCTCTTCCGTATCGGTCTGGATTAGCAACAGTGCCTGTTCGGCGGCTTGTTTAATTTCGCCGTCTTGTTCGTGGGCGATCTTCTGGAGCTGGGGGACGGCATTGACGGCCTGGGGGCCGATGCGGCCGAGGAGCTGAATCACGGGGGTGACGACCTCGGTGTCGTTGTCAGCCAGCACAGCGGTCAGCTTCGGGAGTTCCCCGCTTGCTTCGGGCCCAAAGGCTCCGAGATTCGCTGCCGCCATACGGCGCAGCTGGGGATCAGAGTCGGCCAGCAGACTGGTCAGTGTGGAGATCACCTCGGTCTGGTGTTCTGGAATTTGTGCCAGTGAAGCCGCAGCGTTGGCCCGCACAAACGACGACTCATCGGACAGGCACGCGGTCAGTACCTTTTGCAGATCTTTGTCCGCGGCTCCAGACAAGGCACAGATCGTGGCTGCGGTTTCCCGCTCGATCGGGTTAGAGGACTTCAGGCCGTCCACCAGGACGGGAGTGGCATCAGCTCCCAGCGTGACGAGCTTCTGCTGAGCCGCGTCCCATGCAGGGCCTTCGGTGCCTGGCTGGGTGAGGAGCTGGAACGCTGCGCGGGCCTCAGCTGTCTTCTGCGAATCGACAGGCTTCGCAGCTGCTTTGGAAGTTGGGGATGGAACACTTGCGACTGGACTGTTCCCAGGCTGGTCCGAGCTCGAAGGGGCTGCGACTGGAGCCGTAGCATTGCTGGCTGGGGCAGTCGCTGCCGGAGTCGCTGGTACTGCCACGCTGTTCGACGAATCGCCCCCGCCGCAGCCAGCGGCCGTTGCCATAAGCCCAACCGCCAGACTCCATGTCATGGGAGCGGAAACAACCTTCCGTGGTGCAATCACGTCGAACTCTCCTGCGACGGGGCGGGGCTGGTCTGGGGGCTGCTGCCCGGGCCGGGCAA
Organism: Planctomycetota bacterium; assembly: GCA_003669575.1. Lineage (GTDB taxonomy): Bacteria > Planctomycetota > Planctomycetia > Planctomycetales > Planctomycetaceae > TH-plancto1. Next base: position 6,954 of record QWOR01000279.1, read on the forward strand.
GGACGGAGCGACCGCAGGCTCCGTCAGTCCCAGATCTCGGCCAGCTGTGGGCAGTACCATGATCTTCTGCCAGATCTTGCGTGACAAGCCCGATGTCAGGTCTTCCAGATCGTTGACGGCCGAGACAGCCTCAGAGTCCTCGAAGTGCTGAATGTAGAGGGCGGCGACTTTTCCCGCGAGAGACAACATCTCGATGCAGTAGTCGAGGTAGCGTGTCAGCTCAAAAGCGGTCATCGTCCGCTGCGGTGATGATTTCGTATCAGGACCGGCCATCAGTAAGCGGTCGGGGTCCTTGGTCAGCTGATGCATGTCGATGATATGAGCGATCGATCGAAGTTCATGAATCGCCTGCAGGCAACGTTTGCGTTTGACGCGGGCCTCCAGGGTGATCAGGAAGACGATCGTCGCGCCAATCAGGAACAGTGTCTGGAACCCGGCGTCACCCATCTGGAGCAGGTCTTCCAGTCCGATGTGATTGTCCTCCAGCCGGAACGCTCTCAGGATGTAGGCGAACAACACGATCATCGAGACGATCAGTGAAACCATCACCAGCCGCAGGAAGTACATCGGTCGGGAGATCTGGTGTGACCGGACCTGGGCCTTGCGAGAGACCTCGAGCAGCGAGTCGCAGACTTTGTTCAGGTTGGCATTGGGGAATCGCTCGCGAATTCGGCGAGACAGCGTTTCGACCGTGTCGATAATCTGGTTCGGATCGAGTCGCAGGTAGGAAACCGCCATCAAATTCACCCATCTGTGTTTGCCGCCACGACGACTGGGAGTGGAACTTCATCGGAGAATACGAGAATTTCGTCAAGGCGGATCACTTGAATCGGTCGGCGGGTTGGCATCCGGCGGTTGAGGAAGGAGTCGGAGGGAGTCGGGCAGGGTGCACGTTTCCGATCTTGGTCAACACGTTCCGGTCGCGTTCCGGCAGTTGAATCCATGAGGGGCGGTGACTTTGGATTCATCAAGTCGGCATCGATACCAAGGAATACCTGTGATGAACCTTATCCCCGATAATCTTCAGCTACATCCCGGCGCCGATTCGTGATGCGTGACTGAAAAAGTGGAATCACGATGAACATGAGGACCTGCTATCATCGACGCATCATTCGGTTCTCCTCTGACAAGGCACTCGCGATGAATAAGAAGGTTCAAAAACAACTTGAGGTCGCCAAGAAAAAACTCGCGAATCTTCAGCAGCAATTGTCCGGGGCCAAGAAGCAGCCGGACGATCCCGCTGACGTGCCCCGTCTCGATAAGGAAATCGCAGCTGTTCATGCCGAAATCACCAAGTTGAAGTCTGCCGAATGACCCCAAAGACGATCATCGTGTACCACCGCGCTGAGAAGCGGAGCAAATGCTCGGTCGAGCCCCTGCGGCAGACCGGTGAGTACATCTTTTGGCGTTATCCGAAACGGGGCACGGAGTCACTCGACGGTTACGTGCGGTTGGGAATCGGAGGGAAACAACTCTCCTCTGAGGACCATGATCGAGGCCTTGTCCTGCTCGATGGTTCATGGCGCTGGGCGGCCAAGATGGAGAAGTCTTACAGCGATTTACCGGTCCGTAGTCTGGGGCCGTGGCAGACAGCCTACCCCCGTCAGTCTCGGGTCTTCGAAGATCCTGCTGAAGGGCTGGCAACCATCGAGGCACTTTACGCAGCTTTGTGTCAGATGGGACGTCGCGATGATGACCTGCTGAAGACATATCATTGGGGAAATGAATTTTTGGCACGAAATCGTGAACTTCTTGAACGCTTCAAGCGTACTCAGTATGAGACAATGTCATCCGGGGCGCTCTCGGAGTAGTTGGCAGTGTGATTAATGATTCATTAGGAAAACTCCTGGTGGAGAGTGTGATGGGGCCATGTCAGAAGTCGTTTTTGTTGAGGGGATTAATTCTTCTCCTTGGCATTCATTTATGTGGTGCGCACCTGCGGGCAAATCCATCGATTAATTTTGATGGAAGAGCAAGCGAGATTCTTGGGAAGGACAACGTCGTTTCAGTAGAAAATAATCCTGAGATTCAATCTCAGTGCGATGGTTTCCAGGGCGACTCCATATGGGCTTTGGTCGATCACCAAAGCCACTTGATCTCCCGTGACACTCAGGTGGCGGATTTCAATCGTGATGGAATTGGCAGTCATCCGCTGGCTCAGGTGAGAACAAAGTCCTCGAGAAAAAAGGACAAAGAGGATGACGATGATTCGGGCACTGGTAAGGAGACCAAAACTCAGACCGGTGGCTCGACCTCAGATAGTGAACCTGAAGGCGCCGACTCGATCGAAAAGCAAGATCTCGGTCCCCAGGTCGTCTGGACCGTGAAAGTGGATCCCGCTCCCCCTGGAGTCTTTGCTGCGGCTGGAGCGAAGCTGGGGGTCAAGATGCCGTCGCTCGGTGCGATCGGGCCTGACTTTGTTGAGTCGACACGGATGCGAGTTCTGTTCCCCGCGACACCCAGTCGATTTGTGGCTCTGGGCCTCAATGATGACAAGAAGCAGTATCGTGATATCTGGAATCTGGTCGACAAGAAAAAACTCGGGCAGGTCCGCAATATTGAGCTGGGAAGCAGCAAGATCCAGGCCCTCAGTCCCGACGGCAGTTACCTTGCCGGTAAACCGCAGTGGGACAATGTGATCTCAATTTATGGGGTGACGCAAAACCGTCCGTTATCCCCGATTCGCCTGAGCGGGACTGCTTCGAAGCTCGTGGCCTTTGCCGGGAAGTCTCGGCTGATTCTGGAGGACAGCAAAGAGTTACATGTCTATTCCGTGCCTGACTTCAAGCCGAAGACCGTCATTGAGCTCGGTGGCTGGAAGGCGGACGATGGATGGGCGGTGAGCGCGGGGGGCAAATACTTTGTGGCAGTCACTCGTGCTGGGGCTGCTGCAGGTTTGAAGATCTTCGACCTGGATGCCGGTGCGATTGCCGGAGGCATCTCTCTGAAGGGGGAGCCAGAATGTCTGGGAGCGGCGTTTTCCAGTGATGGGCAACAACTGGCTGTTCTCCTCGGAGGAGAATCTCCCGAGCTGCGCGTCTGGCAGGTGAAGACCGGTGAAGTCGCGGGACAGTTCGACCTCACGAAGTTCGCCAGTCAGATCAAACCACGGGAGAACTATCAGGGGGGGCGCCTGGAGTGGTTTCCAGATCAGCGGCACCTGCTCATCGGTGGCAAAGGTGTTTACGACTCACGCGATGGCAAACTGTTGTCCGAACTGAAGTCACCTCCAATCTATCCGGTCCGGGTCATCAGTCCTGATCAATTGGCGGTCGTGGCCAAAGATCAATTGATCACTCACGATCTTTCCTCCGTTCTGAAGGCCAAGACGGCAGTGTCGACGGAGCTCACGAAGACTGAGGAGAAGCCTGTTGCCGCCCCGACGAAACCAGTCGATCGTTCGGAGGCAGCACAGCTGACGCTGGAAGATGTGGAATGGACCGTCAAGTTGGGAAAACCCCCCGTTCCGATCCAGGCTGTTGGTCGCGGTGTAGAGATTCCTGCGGGGGCCTTGTTCATGGGCTGTCTGTCGCAGTCCCAGCACGGAATCGGCTTTGTGATGTATACCAGCGAGGCCCTCACCGCTGATGAAAACGGGTTGCCGATCGTGGAGCCCGGAACACGATTCTGGCTGGAGCGGCTCGATCTCAAAACGGGAAGCAAACAGAAGAGCGTACCACTGCCCTCAGGATCGATCCTGATGAGCGTGAGCCCCGATGGGACACTGGTTTGTACTCATAACGCCGACGGCCTCGATCGCCTAGATGTTCTGGCTGTGAGAGATGGAAGCAGCAAGGGGAGCTTGGAACCGTATCACGATGCTCCTCCTGGTCCAGAGCAGCAGGTGCACTATGCAGAGTTTCTTGACTCGTTACTGCTCCTGACTGCAGCCACCGGTCGCATGACTTTGTGGGACATCGGGACGAATAAGGCCCGATACGAGATTGAGATTGGCGATATGCGGCCCGAGTTTTCGCCCGCTCGCGATCATGTGGCGGTGACGGATGCTGCTCATCGATTGATTTACCTGCTCGACGCGAAGACTGGAAAGACCACGGGAACCGTGACGCCCTCGGATGTGTCGGGGGACCGGGTGACCGCCTGCAGCTTCCACCCGGAATCACGACTGTTCGCAACACTCACTGAGCGGACAGGTGGGGGCGAATTGCGAGTGATTGACCTCGACAATGGGCAGGTAAAGAAGCAGATCTCCCTCCCCGTTTCCGGCAGCGTGATGCAATGGGTGGGACTGGATTACGTGTTGATTGATGGCGAAAAACTGGTCTGCATCAGTCGCGAGTGTGTCGTGTGGAACTACTCACTTCCGGACGGAATGCATTTGCGAGACAGTCCCGATCAACGGCATTGGTATATCGCCGCAGACACGGCCCGCTCGAATGTGTATACCGTGCGTGGTGTTGATATGCCCGATGAAGGAGTTGTGCAGCGGATTGGTGCCGCGAATCCACGCGGCAAGCTGTTGTTGCGTCCCGGGCAGGCCATCGCGCTGGATATCCAAGTCGACAACCCAGACGGGATGGATGACTTCGCGGAACAGGTCAAGAATGTGTTGACCGATCGTTATTTGAGTTCCAAGATCAAGGTGGTCTCGGGGGTGCCCGTGACGCTGAAAGTCAGAGACAACGATTCGGGCTGGAACCTCAGCCTGCTCCACGACGGTAAGCCGATCTGGTCTCATGACATCGATGGAGAGGCAGGGCCATCAGCGCTTCTGGAGTTCGAGCCGCCGAAGCATGCGTTTCCCGCAGGAGCAGAGAAGGGGGCGGGACAATCCGCGCTGGGCATTCGCGGGACAAAATAAGCTGTTAAGTCCGCCCCTTGAGCCGCCTGTGCTGTGAATGAGAGATGTCGCTGTCGACCGGCGGGGGTCAGGCGTCCGCTGCAATGCGTTCCGCTTCGATGCTCAGCTTTTTGACCATGCGATGGATATCTTCCACTGCATTCAAGGTCGTCATAAATTCGGGACTTGTCGATAGCCTGCTGGCTGCAAGGAGTTCTTCGGGGAGAGTTCCAAGGAGATGATTCTTCAACAGCTCGGCCAGCCACGTGGCTCGTCGGGTGGCAAATCGCTGGTGCAGGTTCCGCAGGTGCGACTGGAGTAACCCGGTGCCCTGCGACACTCCTTCATGAATCACGGACTCCCCGACCGAGGCTGCGACAGTTCCTCCGACGACATCGGCGGTCAGATGGCCGAGCGTGGTCGTGGCTGCGGATGTGAACACAACATCCCCGACCAGTCCCACCCCGGTGATTGCCATGATGACTGACACGGCGGGGCGAGCGGCGGCTGCGAGTGAATCGAGCTGGCGAAAAAACTTATAGTACTGCGGGCTCTCGTTGGCGAACTTCGTCATCTCGGATTGCACCAGAGTCCGGAGTTCACTTTCCAGATCGCTCTGGTCGTGTGCTTCTCGAACGGTCCGTATCAGATCGGCCCGTGAGACTCCCGAAAGCAGCTCGGTCAGCCTGGGTTTTAGGAGGTCATTGCCCAGCTCGGCGAGCCATTCCAGTTTCTCGTAGACCTTCTCGATCGACTCGAGGACGGCACTCCATTCGCGATTTCGATAAGTCACTCGCGGGTCGACTGGCTCGCCCTGGATTTTATTGCGAGCCATTCGCAGTGGAGTGATGAGCACTTGAGACAGGAATTGATAGGAGTCGTGAACGCGTGCCGACCATCCCTGCCGTTGCTGGCCCCACCATTCTCGCACTTCCTGCACCAGAAGCGTGCTGGGAATTGTGGGCCAGTCCGCCACTTCGGCCAGCTTGTTGGCAGCCAGGAGTTCGGTGGCCCGGTGGTACTGGGCACTCAGGCCGCGGATCTCATCCAGCCAGTGAGGGACTCCCTGATTCCGGTCGATGACCCGATGGAGCGATCCCGCCAGTGTTTTGAGCTTGATCTCCCCGAAGCGCAGTGAGGTCAAGTCAGTCATCAAATTGCGTGGAGTCAACCGGTCGACTGTCTCGCCCGGCAATGAT
>QWOR01000174.1 GCA_003669575.1 Planctomycetota bacterium
AGCCATTTCTCAGGCTATTCAAACCACGGGCTTTCAATCGCCCCTTCCTTCTGCGGAGCATACTCATGACATGCCGACGGTTGATGATACTGTTGAGTTTAGTTTTGACATTCGGGCAGGGGGCTGTTGCCGCCGATGGAAAGCCGAACATCTTGGTCATCTGGGGTGATGACATTGGATACTGGAACATCAGTCACAACAATCGCGGAATGATGGGGTATCGCACTCCCAATATCGACCGGATTGCGAAAGAGGGTGTCTCGTTCACCGACTACTACGGACAACAGTCGTGCACTGCGGGTCGTGCGGCATTCATCAATGGCTCGGTGCCCGTCCGCACCGGCATGACCAAGGTCGGCATGCCCGCAGCAGCTGAGGGATGGCAGAAAACCGATGTTACGATGGCCACGGTGATGAAGTCGCTCGGCTACAGCACTGGACAGTTCGGGAAAAATCACCAGGGTGACCGCGACGAACACCTGCCCACGATGCACGGGTTCGACGAGTTCCTCGGAAACCTCTACCACCTGAATGCCGAAGAAGAACCCGAGAACCGCGACTACCCCGCCGACATGAAGCTGGCAAACGGGAAGACCTTCCGCCAGCAGTTCGGACCACGGGGCGTGCTCAAGTGCAAAGCCGATGGCAAAGGTGGCCAGACGATCGAGGACACCGGCCCGCTGACCAAGAAGCGGATGGAAACTATCGATGAAGAAACTCTTGCCGCAGCCAAAGAGTTCATCACGCGACAGAACAAGGACGGCAAGCCGTTCTTCTGCTGGTGGAATGCCACCCGCATGCACTTCCGCACCCATGTGAAGGAAGCCAACACGGGAATCAGCGGCCCCAGCGGCGATGAATACCACGATGGAATGGTCGAGCATGATCGGCATGTCGGAGAATTGCTGAAGCTTGTTGACGATCTGAAGCTCGCCAACGACACCATCATCCTCTACTCCACCGATAACGGCCCGCACTTCAACACCTGGCCCGATGCGGGGACGACTCCCTTCCACGGCGAGAAGAACTCCAACTGGGAAGGCGCCTACCGCGTTCCGGCGTTTGCCCGCTGGCCCGGGAAGTGGCCTGCTTGTGAAACACTCAATGGCATTGTCTCGCACGAAGACTGGTTGCCCACCTTTGCCGCAGCTGCAGGTAACGACAAGATTGTCGAACAACTCAAGGCGGGCGTTGATCTGAATGGTCGCCACTACAAGAACTACCTCGACGGAAGTAACTTGCACGACTACCTGAGTGGCAAAGCGAAGGAGTCACCCCGTAAGCAGTTCATCTATGTGGATGACGGAGGGGAAGTCGTGGCGCTCCGGCTCGGCGACTGGAAGGCCGTGTTCGCTGAGAATCGCGCTGACGGGCTGCAGATCTGGAAGGAACCGTTTGTTCAACTGCGAGCGCCTGATTTGTACAACTTGCGGCGAGATCCCTTCGAGAAGGCCAAAATTGGCTCGAACACATACGAGGACTGGTACATCGACCGCGCCTACATCCTGGGGCCGCTGCAGTTTGTCGCCAGCCAGTTCCTGATGACCCTCAAGGATTACCCGCCAAGCCAGGTTCCCGGGGACTGGAGTCTGAGGTCGCTGGAATCCAAAATCAAAAAAATGAGCGTCTCAGGCGAGTAAAAGATCGGAAAGCGCGGGGCATCAAATCCGATGCCCCGCCTTTTTCCATTTGTGTCCTGCACTTCCCCCAACTGGCACGTCGACTGATGCCCGACGAATCATCGGTTGACGTGTTCTTTGGCGTTCACGATCTCACCGTTCAACAAGGTCAATATGTCAAGATTTACGTTCCTTTGCGTGCTGACAGGCGTGTTCCTGCTTGCGTCCGAGTTCGTACGTGCAGATGACCCGCTCCCCTCTTGGCATGAGACGGCAACGAAAAAGAACATCGTCGAGTTTGTCACCCAGGTCACAGACCCCAAGTCGTCCGACTTTGTCCCGCCCACGGAACGCATCGCAACGTTCGACAACGATGGAACGCTCTGGGGCGAGCAGCCGATGTATGTCCAGGCGTTCTTTGTGTTCGACAGGATCAAGGCACTCGCGCCTCAGCACCCTGAGTGGAAAGAACAGGAACCGTATGCGTCGGTACTCAAGGGCGACCTGAAGTCAGCTCTCGCGGGCGGCGAACGGTCGCTGCTCGAGCTGGCCATGGCGACACACTCCGGGATGACGACCGAGGAGTTTGAATCGATCGTGAACGCCTGGATCACGACCGCCCGTCACCCTCAGACGGGCAAGCTGTTTACCGAGATGGTTTATCAGCCGATGTTGGAGCTGCTGGCTTATCTGCGAGCGAATGGATTCAAGACCTACATCGTCTCGGGAGGCGGAATCGAGTTCATGCGCCCCTGGACCGAGCGGGTGTATGGTGTTCCCCCCGAACAGGTCATTGGCAGCAGCATCAAGACAAAGTTCGAGATGCGGAATGGCACACCCGTGATTGTGCGACTGCCAGAACTGAACTTTATCGATGACAAGGCTGGCAAACCGACAGCCATCCAGCATCACATCGGTCGTCGCCCGATCGCCGCATTTGGGAACTCGGACGGAGATCTGCAGATGCTGCAATGGACATCGGCAGGCCCAGGCCGCAAACTGTGTCTGCTGGTTCACCATACCGACGGGAAGCGAGAGGTCGCGTATGATCGCGATTCTGCCGTGGGGCGGCTCGCTGACGCCCTCATCGAGGCCAAGAAGTCAGGGTGGACCGTTGTTGACATCCAGGCTGATTGGGCTCGTCTCTATCCATGATTCATCATTCTCCACCAGTTCCCCGCTCAAGTCACAGCCGGAAGCTGTTCCTCGTACTCGTGCTGTGTACCGGGGCAATTCTGTCATCCAGTTTCTACGAGTTCTCTTCTCGGAGTCCTTCGTCGGCAAGTTCTGCATCGACTTCGCCGCAGGAAAAACCGAACGGGTCCGACTCTGCGCCCGGTTCTTCTTTCCTGCCGACAGTCCTCAAGCAGGCCACTGCGCCCGAACAAACGCCACCCGGCATGGTGTGGATCCCCGGAGGCGAGTTCTCCATGGGGAGTACGGTCGAAAGCGAATCGCTCTGCGGAGCTCCCGGGACAACTGCGGATGCCCTGCCCGTTCATCGAACCTATGTCGATCCCTTCTGGATGGATGCGACCGAGGTCACGAACGAAGAGTTCGCCCGTTTTGTGAAGGCCACGGGCTATGTGACGGTTGCGGAGATCCCGCCCACCCTCGAGGAGTTCCCCGGCGCTCCGGTCGAGAATCTTGTGGCAGGAGCGACTGTCTTCACACCGACCTCCGGTCCGGTCCCACTCAACAATTACTTTCAGTGGTGGAGCTATGTGCCCGGTGCCAGTTGGAAGCATCCGACGGGACCGGACAGCGATCTGGCCGGGAAAGAGAAATTTCCCGTCGTACAGGTCGTCCATGAGGATGCAGTCGCCTATGCCAAATGGGCCGGGAAGCGTTTGCCGACAGAGGCCGAGTGGGAGTTCGCAGCTCGCGGCGGTCAGACGGGCGATTTATATGCCTGGGGAACGGAGCTGAAACCCGGAGGCAAGTTCATGGCCAACATCTATCAGGGCAAGTTCCCGGTGACCGGCGGTGACACGGGCGAAGACGGCTTCATCGGCATTGCTCCGGTGGCTCAATATCCACCGAATCCATTCGGCCTGCACGACGTGGGCGGAAATGTCTGGGAATGGGTGAACGACTGGTACCGGCCAGACTACTACCAGACTCTCAGTTCCAGTGGTGAGGTGGCCCGAAATCCCCAAGGGCCGGAAACGCCATTTGATCCCGCCGAACCGACCGAAAAGAAACGAGTCCACCGAGGCGGATCCTACCTGTGTACCGACCAGTACTGTACCCGTTACCTGATCGGGACCCGGGGCAAGGGCGAACACCGTACGGGAAGCAACCACGTCGGATTTCGGTGCGTTCGTGATGCAGACAGGACAGCTACCGAACCGGGCAAGTGAAGATATCGCAGACATCCGAAACGGCTCCAGCGGGTTGCTCTCGACTGCCTATACTCCAGATCGATCATGATTTGAAATCCGCAATCTCAGGAGATTGTCACTTGATTGTGTCTCTCCGTCTGTTGAGAATTCTGGTCGTTGTTATCCATTGGACATGAGAGGCGTATGCCATGCGTTTGGACGGTCAAAGTGAGAGCGGAAACGTCGAAGATCGCCGTGGCCAGGGAGGGCGTCGTCCCCCCATGCTGATGGGTGGTGGCGTGACCGGACTGCTGCTGCTGGCCCTCGTGGTGTATCTGAAGGGGGGCGGCCTGGGCGACTTCGTGAAACTCGCCGTGCAGCAGCAGAAAGCCCAACCCCAAATTGAACACCGACGGGCCGATCCGAACGCGGCTCCCGATCCGGAAGAGGAAGAACTCAAGAAGTTCGTTGGGATCGTCCTGAAAGACACCGAGGATGTCTGGACGAAGGTCTTTTCAGAAAACGGCGGGAAATATCAGCAACCGAAGCTGATTCTCTTCTCCGGCTTTGTCCAGTCGGCCTGTGGGGGGGCCAGTTCGGCGGTGGGGCCGTTCTACTGCCCGGGTGATGCGAATGTGTATCTGGATCTGGAGTTCTACAAGGACCTCGACCGGAAGTTTGGAGCCAAGGGTGACTTTGCCCAGGCCTACGTCGTCGCTCACGAAGTCGGCCACCACGTCCAGAACCTGCTCGGCATCACCGAGAAAGTGGATGCCATGCGTGGAGGTCCCAAGGCCAACGAGTTCTCTGTTCGTCTGGAGCTCCAGGCTGACTACCTCGCTGGTGTCTGGGCGTTCCATGCGAACAAAATGCGGGACATGCTGGAGCAAGGGGATGTCGAAGAGGCGATGAACTGTGCGAAACAGATCGGCGATGACACCCTGCAAAAGCGGGCTCAAGGGTATGTCGTCCCCGACTCCTTCACGCATGGAACGTCGGTTCAGCGAACTCGCTGGTTCACCAAGGGCCTCAAGTCCGGAAGCTTGAAGGGGGCCGAGGAGTTGTTTGCCATCCCTTACCAAGATCTCTAATCGGCCTGCGTCGCTGCCCCGCCGAATGCCCACCGACCGAGTACTCAGGAGACAGGATTGGCCCACGCATACACCCCCGGGCTGCAGGTCATGGAGCGGACGCTGTTTCGAGCATCCCGCACGCTGCCGATTTCGGGGGAAGTACTGCGTCGGGTCGGCGACCCTGTCACTGCTCAGGATGTCGTCGCGGAAACACTGCTGCCTGGCGATGTCTTTCCGGTGAATCTGGCGAACCAGTTGGGATTAGTCCCGGCCGAAGTACCGCGATCCATAACGAAGAAAGTCGGAGATGCGGTCGAGGTTGGCGAAGTCCTCGCGGTCTCCCCGGGGATGTTTGGTTTCTTTAAAGGCGAGTATCGTTCCAAGCACACGGGCACGATTGAATCGGTCTCAAACATCACTGGCCAGTTGATCATCCGCGGGCCTCAGATCCCGGTCCGTGTTCGGGCTTACATCACCGGGACCGTCGTGGAAGTTCTCCCAAGGGAAGGGGTCGTCGTCGAGTCCGAGGCGGCTCTCATTCAGGGGATCTTTGGCGTGGGAGGGGAGGCTTACGGTCCACTCGCCGTCGTCTGCTCCCGCCCTGATCAGGACCTGACACCTGACCTGCTCACCGACTCCCATCGAGGTCAGATCATCGTCGGAGGACGACGTATCCTCGAAGCCACGATTCGCCGAGCCGCCGAGATCGGGGTTTCCGCCGTGGTCGCCGGGGGGATTGACGATCAGGATTTACGAGACATTCTCGGGTATGACCTGGGCGTGGCGATCACCGGAACAGAACAGATCGGGACGACCGTCATTGTCACGGAAGGGTTTGGGGATATTGCGATGGCCGCTCGGACATTCGCCATTCTCCGGAACCATCACGGAGCTCAAGCGGCAGTGAATGGAGCCACTCAGATTCGGGCGGGAGTCATTCGGCCCGAGGTGGTCATTCCGCTCCCCGACCGACACCAGACCGACAAGCGAGCCGCCGTGGTCGGAGGAGGAGTCCTCGACATTGGCTCGCCGGTCCGCGTGATCCGTGACCCCTGGTTCGGTGTCCTGGGCACCGTTTCCAGCCTGCCCCCCGAGCCGCAACAGCTGGCCTCTGGATCGAAGGCCCGCGTCCTGGAGGTCGAATGCAGCGACGGTCGCCGCCTGACCGTGCCACGAGCCAATGTCGAGATTGTTTCGACCTAGTGCTCTGTCACCTAACGCCTGAGACCAAGATCAGCCAATCGCTTGACGACCTCAGGACTGTTTAATATCGCTTCAAACTCTTGAACCACTGCCGATGATCTCTTTGCCTCGGGGACGATGAAGTCATACCGCTCCACACGCACCGGGATCATCTCCAGACCGTATGGCCTCGCCACTGACTCGATCGCAATGCCCCAGTCGGCTCGCCCCTGTGACACCGCAACTGCGACCGCGTTATGCGATTTGGTCTGCACCCGGTAGCCGGGAATGTTGGCAGGAGCCGGTCTCCCGGCCAATAACTCGTCGATCAGAATCCGAGTTCCACTGCCGGGATTCCGATTGATCATGCAGCAGGCTGAATCGCTGGTCGCCTGACGAATTGCATCCTCAAGCGACTGGCCCTCAAAACGAACATCGCCCGGCCGAAACACCAAACACTGCTGCCGCGCGTATCCCTCGATGAGCGTCAGCCCCGGAGTCAGAAATGGCCGGTTGTATTCCAGCCGGACGGGGTCATACAGATGCACTCCGGCGATATGACACTCGCCGCGTTTCGCAGCTGCAAGGCCTCCCTGGCTGCCGACGGTAAGAACTCGCGTGACAAATCCACGCTGTCTCAGCTCACCGAGCACGAGATCGAGTCCCACACAGTGGCTGCCGATCACCACGAGGTCTGCGGGCTGGAGGGCCTCGTCAAGCAGCGTCACCTCGACGGCATCCCCTTCATCGAGACACTCCGTCTGCTGCGGGATCGTGATAAAGCCATCAGCCCCACTGAAAGTCGTCACCGAGCCCGAGCCCTTCCCCATCGGGTAGGCGGCCCACTCGGCCTCGCCGCGAACCAGCCCCACCAGGACATACTCAGTCCGGCCTCGCTCTGAGTTGATACGCAGGGGAACACGGGCCGGAATCGTTCGGCGTTTCACTCGCCCTCGACCGGCCAGGATCCGGAGTACCGGGGCCACGAATTCATGAAACGTAAAGATCGCTGAGGTCGGAAACCCCGGCAGCACCACCACCGGCTTACCATTCGTCACGGCCAGGCAGATCGGCTTACCCGGTTTGAGGGCCACCCCATGTACGACGATCCCGGGGTTGGTCAGATCCCGGACCACCTGATACGAGAGATCCCCCTCCCCTTTCGAGGTGCCTCCCGAGAGGAGCACCATGTCGTAGCTGAGTGCGTCATTCACGAGTGTTCGCAGCTGAGAGAAATCATCCCGCACCGTCCCCAGACAAACCGGATCGCCCCCCAACTCTTGCACGGTCGCAGCCAGAATCGCGGCGTTGGAGTCGAACACAGCCCCTAGCGGCAGAGCCTGCCCCGGTGGGACAATCTCATCCCCCGTGGAAATGATCGCCACGCGAGGCCGACGGTAGACCTGGACCTCCGCGAGACCAATGGCTGCCAGAACCCCCAGTTCGCGGGCTGTCAGCACCTGGCCAGCCCACAACACCGTCTCACCCCGTGTGATGTCCGAACCGGCAAAGCTGATGTTGCCGCCCGGTGAGACCATGCGTGCGACGCTGATCGAGGGCTGTCCGTCGATGTCGAGCGACTCGGTCTGCTCGACCATGACGACCGCATCAGCTCCACGTGGGACCATACCTCCGGTGGCAATCAATGTGGCTGTCCCGGGTACGACCTCGTGTTGAGGCACTCGTCCGGGAGAGAGCACTTCCGTGGTCAATTGCAGCGGACGGGGGTGCTCCTCGTCGGCTCCGAACACATCGCTTGATCGAACCGCGAAGCCGTCCACGTTCGAGCGATCAAACGCCGGGACATCAACCTCGGCCACGATATTCGCAGAAAGCACTCGTCCGAGGGCATCGAGCAGCTTCACCTGTTCTACACCGAGCGGCTGCAGGTCGAGTACCGCTTCAAACCGCCGGGTCGCCTCATCCCGCGTCAGCACGTCCAGGAACTGAGTCTGCCTCGCGGACTGTCGCAAAGTTCGCTGCGAATCGGGCGTCGGAGGCTGCATGGCGTCACTCACTTCGGGGATGTGACGGTGACCTGGTATTCGCCCGAATTATCAAACAGCTCATTCCAGCGATCATTCACCCGCAGAAACAGTACGCCTGACTCAGGGATCATCCACATGGCCTGGGGACCGATGTCTTGAAACACCCAGTGCCGGTTCGCCCCTTGCTCTGCGGGAGCAGTTCGTTCCACGGCAGCCAGCAACCGGCCAATCGGCTGACCGTCGGCGTAACGGATGCTGATGCCGTTCGGTTCGCTGATCCACGGCTTGGTGGTCTGTGCCAGAGTGACTCGCCCTTTGCCAGTGATCTGGATCGACTGTCCAGCAGTCACCTCGATCCCGGTCGACTGCCAGCCTCCGGCTGATTGCACGACAACCTCTCGGGATTCCCCCGATGAGATTGGCAAGACAGCTGTTCGTTTCGTGGCTCCTCGCGACAAGTCATAGCCATAGCACAAGGAATCACGGAACAGCTCCCAGTCCGCGGCGATGGCGGCCTGATGCTTTTTCCACAGGGTGTTGAAGAAACGCTGGAACCGGACCGGGTCGGTCTGCTGACAGACCTTCTGGAACTCGTCAGACGTCAGGGGGTGCAACGCGAGAAACGTGCAGAAGGCCCACGACCACGCATAGGGAGTCGTCCGTGACTCGGAAAAGACATCCATACCGAGTTTCTGGACCTCTTCGACGGTCAATGCCCGTCCAGCTTCGCATTCGGCGCGAATCATCTCAATACGACCAAACCCGTGCGACTTCTCTTCGCTGGAGGAAATGAGGCCGAACCGGAGAGACGGCGGACTAGTCGAGGTCGGCTCAGACATCTCATGCGTCCCGAAGAACTCCGCGATCCCCTCCAGGAACCAGTGCGGTCGCAGCTGCCCCTCGGCGTCGTAGCACATCGTGTAACAGTGTGTCGCCTCATGCAGCAGCAGGTGAGCCCGGTAGTAGTCAGATTCCTGGTCATGTACCCAGAATTCGTACCCTTCACTCTTCCCATGCAGAATCGGGCCCGATTTCGCCCGCAGCAGATTGGCGGTCTGGAACCGGGTTGGATCACGCATCAAATACCCGGTGACCTGAAATGGGCTCTTGTCCCGAGCGGGAGGAAGCTTGCCCAAAAACGACTCCCACACGGGGTGGACCTGATCGACCAGTCCCACAAGATCGCGAGCTTTCTCCGGCTCGATATCGGTATAGAGGATCAGGTACTTTGAGTCGTAACGGTGAATGCCACTCTGCTCGGCGAGCTTCACATCCACCGGGGCCCGATCATCTTGTCGACGTAGAATTCTCTCCTTCGCCTGGAGCCCGGTGGCACTCCCCAGCGACAAGAGCACGATCAAACACAAAGAAAGGGGATTACGCATCACGATGCACGGTATTCATCGAGAAGGCAGGCAGACAAATGGCGATGTACTCGGCTCCTTCACTTCCGGGAGTGCCATAACGAATCCACTCACCGGGATCGGTGATAATCGCCTGACCAGCGGCGACATCAATCACCCCGCCTTCATGTTCCACTCGCAGCATCCCCTTCAGGACAACAGTGATCTCCTGAAACTCCGGCCGTTGTCCGGGCTCGCTCCACCCCGAGGGAGACCTCATCCGCGCGACGCTGACTCCGGAGTCCCGGGAACTCATGTGCCCGGCGAATTCTTCAATGATCTTCGGGGGATGACCCGCGGCTTCCACACGAACAGGCGAGGCGATCAGACGCGGCATGATGAAACTTTCGCTGGTCCCGGAAAATAACGGAAAGTTCGCTATTCTTTGGGGAGCTCTTTCTTGAGGGCCTCTTCAGCATTGAGTCGACGAGACTTGGCCCGGCTGACAATCGACTCACACAGTGGATCGTCTGCATACAACCGGATGATGCTTTCCCACTTGTCGTGAGCGGAGACCTTGTCGTTCGAAAGGAACTCTTCGTCGGCCTTCTTGAGCTGGGCTTCGAGGAAGTTGATGCGGGATGCCTTCGGGTCAAGTCCCTTCTTGATCAGCTGAGTGCGATGCCGGGCCAGATTCAGATAGGGGCGGGATTCCAGGTCGCTCTTCAGCAGCGTCTGCATCGCCTCGTAATTCTCCACTGCCGAAAGCTGATCGCCGAACTCTTCGTACTTGCGAGCCTTGACGTACAGGCGTTCCCCCTCCGATTTCGGGTCGTTGTTGTACTTCTGGTTGTTTTTGGACTGTCGGTCCTCGCGGACCATGTCAATCATGTCCTTCCAGCGGCTGGCATCGCTGGCCTGCGGAGAGTCGGGGTAGTCCTGGATCATCTCGTCCAGGTCGGGAATGATCGACAGCCAGTCCACGAAAGCCGGCACTTTGTCAAAGTCTGAGATCGAATCGAAGTGGTCGATCTTCATGACTTCCTGACAGCGAGCATATTTCTTTTCCAGACTCTCGGGCCACATCATCCAGACCAGCACAGCGATGAGCGACATCAGACAGAGGCCCAGGAACCACAGCTGTTCATAAAACGGCGTGTACTGGCCCGGCTCGATCTTCTTCTTTTTCTTCTTCTTGATCGCTTGCGTGGAGTCGGCCACCGTCGCATTGGCCGCCTCACTGGCCTTGGTCTTGGCCAGCTCGTCCTGTTCGGCGACCTTGGTGATGACTTCTTCCAGACGGACCTGCACCGCCAGCGCATCAAACGGACGGTCGTCGGGATCTTTCTCCATCAGATCCGCGATCAGGACCTCCAGATATCGAGGGCAATCGGGATTGAACTCGCGAACCGATGGCGGTTCCTCTTCAATATGTTTAAAGAGCAGCTCCGGCTGGGTCGACGATTCAAAGGGAGTCCGCCCCGCCAGCATTTGAAACATCACGCAGCCGAGAGCGTACAGGTCAGTCCGCCGCGTGATCGGCGACTTACCGGTAATCTGCTCCGGAGCCATATAGGCCAGCGTACCGACTGTTTTTCCCGCCTGCGTCAGTTGAGTGGCCTGGGAATCGCGAGCGATGCCGAAGTCGGTCAGCTTGATGACGCCCTGCTTCGTGATGAGCAAGTTGCCGGGCTTGAGATCGCGATGCACGATCCCCGCGTTGTGTGCATGTTCGAGGGCCTTAGCCACCTGCATGGCGTAGTCGACCGTCTGTCGCCATGTGAATCGGCCCTTCTTCCGGAGCAGCACATCGAGGCTCCCCCCGGAGATAATCTCCATCGCGTAGAACTGCTGATTGGGAGTCGAAACGCCGCCGTAGTACCGAATGATGTTCGGATGCTCGAGCTTTTTGAGGATGTCCATCTCACGCTCGAACCGCTTGGCGACCTTCAGGTCGGTGCAGAGTTCGGGGGACAGAGCCTTCAGAGCGACAATCTTGCCCGTCTTGAGATAAGTCGCCCGATAGACGATACCCATGCCTCCCACACCGAGTTTGCTCTCGATCTGGAACGGTCCAATTTTGCGTTTTTCGGGTTCGGCACTCATAGGGCGTGAAACGACCGGAGACTCGACGATCAATGACAGGTCTCTACACGATAAACCATCCGGGCTGTTCCGTGTACTCTGCCCAGTGGTCACTTGTCCGATCGTTGCCTGGGGTCGGCATCCTGCTCAGTGAGTTTCGAGGGGATCTGGTGAGTTCGATGTCCCTGACCAGACGGCCTCATCGGACATGACAGAGTCGCTCTAGCCACTCGACTTGTTGACGGGTGACCGGCACCGGACAGCCATGATCGGGGACTTGCGGGACAAGCCCACTGGCGATCGTCTTCAGCAGATTCTCGATGCCATTCCCGCTGACAGACGACACGGCGAGGCTGTCGTCGGGCCAGCGATCTTGCCTTGCCGGTTCAAGATCAGCTTTGTGAGCAATCACGATGCGGCGGCGGGGTTGTCGATCCAGCAACCGGTGATCCTCCGCGGTGAGTAGCTCGCTACGGTCCAGCACGATGATGACCAGATCCGCTTCGTCAATCGCGGCAAGGGTCTGGGCGACGCCTTCCCGTTCGATCGGGTTCTGAGTCTCCCGAATCCCCGCCGTGTCAGTGATCCGTACCGGCCAGCCGTCAATCGCCGTTTCGAGAGTCACTCGGTCGCGAGTCGTCCCCGCATGTTCCGAGACAATCGAACGCGTAAATCCCGCCAGCGCGTTCATCAGGCTCGACTTACCGACATTCGGTCGTCCGCAGAGCACCACATTCCATGGCTCGATGAGATGACGTCCAAAATCAGCCCGGGTCAGAGCCTGTGCGATCAGCGTTTTCGCGTCATCGCTTCCGGAGTCTGCCAGCTGGGTCACGAATCGATCCCAGGTCCCGCTCACCTGCTCCAAAAGTATCTCAGCAGTACGTTGTGTTCGCGCCCCCTGCAACACCGAGAGCGGCAGGCGTGAGCCTGCAGAGGTATCCACGCGTGTCTCGGCGTCACTCCTCTGTAGAGCCTCGTCGGCTAGCTGAACTCCGTCGCTCATTGTGGAGAACCCACGTCCAGCCAGATCGGACAACACTCTCGATACCGCTGCGACCCCACCGTGGCAGGTAATCTCCAGCGAGTCCTCGCCCGTTCGACAAACGACGACATCCTCTCCGGGATCCCCCCACACGCCAAAGTACAGTGCATTGATCGCAAACTCAGCGACCGGCTTTCCATTCACCGCTCTGAACAGTGAGTCCGGTACATCCCAGGCGGTCAGATCACCTTGCACGCGGATCGTCGCGATCGCGCTGCGTCCCGGGCCAGTCAGCTGTCGGGCAATTCCATGAATATGCCCCGTCATGGTCTCTGCACCGCTGGCATCGCAGCTGCAGCGATGGCCAACCCCTGCAGACAGAGGGCGGCCTCCCAATGAGCCTCGGGCAAGTG
>QWOR01000094.1 GCA_003669575.1 Planctomycetota bacterium
ATTCGACCAACGTCCCGAGCAGGCCCGCTCCACCGAGGCCGAGGTCGCGTACCTGCTGCAGCTGGCCCACGAGATCTTCCCGCAGGTGACATTGTCCGAGGACAATATTTTCGCGACCTGCTCCGGGGTCCGCCCGCTGCCATACTCCGATGGTTCCAAGACAGCTGCGATCTCGCGCGGGCACAGTATCGATGAGCGGTCGGTGAACGGGATGGCGGTTCTCACACTGATCGGGGGGAAACTCACGACATGCCGGGCCTTGGGCGAAGAGGTCGCCGATCGAGTGCTGGCACACCTGGGAGTCACACGCACCGCATCGACGAGGGAGCGCATTGTGCCCGGCGGGGAGAAGTACCCTACGGGTGACAACGCAGTCGAGTCCGCCATCCAGGACCTTGCCGCCGCTTCGGGCGAATCCCCGGATACCTGCCGGGCAGTATGGCGATTGATTGGCACGCAGTCGGTCGCATTTTTCTCCCGGAGAAAGCGTCCTTCTTCGGAGGAAACGGCAAACGTGGCCGGCACCGATCTGCCCCGCGACTTCGTCCGGGACATCATCGACATGGAATGGGTGACCACGCTGGAGGACCTCGTCGAACGCCGCCTGCTGCTGGCACTGCACCCCACACTCACACGCGAGACTCTGGTTTCACTGGCGGAGTTGTTGCACTCCGCACGCCCGAACCCGGTCAGCGTGGAGGAGATGGTTGAGAGGGCCTGTCAGCGGTTGCGGATGTTCTACGCTCGACGCGATCTTTGACACATTTTCGAGCCAGCGCGAGGTACAGGGCGAGGCCCGCTCACGATCACTGGCTCCATTCCGATGCCCGGCCATCGGTGCGGCTCATCGACTTGAGAACCATTGCAGCTGTCAGCCACGCCTCGCAGCGGACCTGTCCCGCCTGACGAATCCAGTATCGCCCCTGCCCGTCTCCACCCAGCGAAGAGTTGAGGCTCTGCATGGTCCGCAACATCTGCTCCTCGCTGGGGCCTCCGCGATGGAACACCAGATACCCCGGCCCGCAACGTTCAACAGCCCACCCGCAGCGTTCGAACATCTCGTCACTGAGCACGACATCCACATGCGGGTGTTCTGTCAGTAACAGCTCACCTAACCCGAACAGAATGCGACGCACAGAGACCAGCTGCGCGGCCTCGTCAAACATCTCGCACTGCCGGGCGTCTTCGCCCATCCGAAATGCCACGTCAGCAGCGGGCTCAGCATCCGCGCGCTGAGCGTTCAGCAATAGCGTCCCCGGCCAGTCAGGCTGGGAAGCCGCGATCAACTTCTCCAGTGTTGGCTCGCGGCATTCGATCGCCACCATGAGCGGCCGCAGTCCGTGTAATTCACCTCGCACCAGCGCCAGTGTTTCGCTGGTCGCATCGCGATGGGTCTGAGGAGCAGACTCGCGTTCTAATCTCGGGCAGGACTGCTGAAACCGCTGCTCCACCAGATCCAGAACTCCGCCTCGTGACCAGACGATCCCATCCGGACCGACCAGGTCGCACCCATTCCACCCGGTGGGCGAATCGTGCCCGGTCACGAAGAACGCCCCATCTGCTCCGGTTGATCTTAAAACCAGATCGAGTTGCGGACGAACCGACCAGCCGAGATCAATCAGCTCGCATCCATGTTGCCGCAATGCGGTCGCAGCCGCGATGGCCAGATCGGGAGACGATGGGCGATTGTCGTGCCCAAACACGACTTTCAACCAGCGAGACGGGGGGGCCGGGTGCCTTGTCCGCCAGATCTCCACGACATCACGTAACGTGGAAACAAACGCCGCAGCCACTTGTGAGGCCTCATTGCGGGTCAGCTGATTGAGATAGAGCCCGCGAACACCGTCGGTTTGAAACAGACCTGGCTGTTCCGGGGACTGAATCAGCTGTTCCCATTGGCGCTGGAGCGAAGGAGCGAGCCGGGCGACATCAACGCGGTGTTCGCAGTTGCGGCACTTGTGATAAAACGTCGACAGTCGGGAGAGGTGGATCCCCTCAGAGATTTCATCGGGCTCCCCGGCACAGCGGTAGACGAACGACGCCCGGGCCGCTGAAGTAAATTCTTTCGGCGCAGCTGGTTCGGGATTCGAATCGGGCTCCATCCGTGGGCTCCCGTACGCTGCTCAAGCATTACCGAATGACACGTTCCGGGCCGCCTGCCACAGAGGTCCAGTTCGGAAATAGAAAAGGGTGAGATACGGGGCTCGAACCCGCGACCTTCGGATCCACAATCCGACGCTCTAACCAACTGAGCTAATCCCACCGTGTGAGTGGAAAGGATACCCGGCGATTTCGAGGGGAGCAAGCGATCGGCGGGTGTTCTCGCGACATCAGCCCCATTCAGACGCGACTCCCGGACAGAAGGTTCGGATTACTCGGGCTGAAGTGGCGGGATTCGGGCTCGCGGTGCCGGGAAAAGCGGTGCGTCCCCCCTGACGACTCAAGAACGGGAGACCCACCCCCAGGCACAATCAAAACCGCGGATCAGAGAGAATGCGTTCGGAAGAGTCCGCATCAGCGTTCGAGTGTCGACAGCTGCGGGTTCAACGAGAAATGCGAAAGGCATCCGAAAGTTTGATATTCGTGATTATAAATTGCCTCCATATCATCCGGAGCGAGTCGATTTCAGACTTCGGGCCGGTGGTGTTTTCCCCTCGCTAACTTCAATCCTGGTGGAGGCTCTCTCAATGTTGGACGAGTTCAAGAAGTTCATTCTCAAAGGGAATGTCGTCGATCTTTCCACCGGTGTGATTATCGGTGCCTCATTTGGTGAAATCGTCAAAGCATTCACCACGGGGATCGTCAATCCCCTCCTGAGTCTGTTCGGCGGAAAACCGGATGTCTCTTACAAGATTGCATTGGGAAAGGCCACTCTCGACATCGGTTCCGTGATCAGCGCTACCCTCGGCTTTCTGATTACGGCAGCTGTGGTCTTCTTTGTAATCATCAAACCCATTAACAAACTGGTCGCATTGACCACGGCCAAGGAGGCAGCAGCACCGCCTCCGGGCCCCACACCCACCGAAGTTTTGCTGACCGAGATCCGGGACGCGTTGAAGAAATAACGTCATTGAGACGGAACACTCAAACGAAAAAGCGAGGTGGATCCACCTCGCCTGTTTCGTTTGTTGGTCGGATCTATTCCGTTTTTGACTCGCTGGGAGCCGCGGCGGCTTGTGGGGCGGGGCCATAGACCTCGGGAGTGGACTTCTCGGATGCCACTCCGCCAGAAGCGGCCTGCTCTTTGCCGAAGACCAGCAGGGGGATTTTGATCTTTGGAGAATCCGGGTCATTGGTCGTGATCACGATCCAGCCATTGTGTCGCCCGGTCGGCTGATCGGGAGCAACACTCACTTGAATCGGGAAGGTCTGTTCGCCATCGGCTCCGGTGGTCGCTTCGCCCAGAACAGCAGTCACACCTTCGAACGGCTCGCCCTGCCCCTTTCGACCAGCGGTCAAGACTTCGACACTCACGACCTGGGCTGGCTTGTCACGGAAGTCGCGAACCATGATGACTCGTGAATCGGGCTCGCCGGTCATCTGATAGAAGTAGATTTCGTTTGGCTCAACAGTCAGCTTCTTTTTGGGCAGGGTAATCCGAAACTCGAGAGTCTCTGATCGCTTCTGACCATCATCGTAGTCGACAACAACTGTGTAACTCTTGTCGCCGGGTTGTTCCTTCGCCGGTCGTATCCCCATCGCCAGTACGCCGTACTCGCCCGGGGCAAACTCGGTGCGTTCTTCATGGCGGCGTTGAGCATTGAAACCGACAATCCGGGGCGTCAAACAGCCACAGCTGGGGTTCACAGCTGTGATCTTAACCGGACGCGAGCTGCGATTCCGGAAGTAGAACTGGGCCTCGTGAATCGGACGCGACTGAGCCTCGCCGAAGTTGACCATGTACTGATCGAACGCCAAAGCGGGCCGATCGGGTCCGGCGACAGCGGCCTGAGTACGACTGGCCGCCACCGAGTGAAAGAGCGACACCACAGCAGGCACCAGCAACACCAGGGCACACAACGCACTTGCGGACCACCGCGAAGCGGGAGCAGCTGTATCGGGAGTTGTCATAGGTCGATCCGTCGGAAAGTCTTCGCGAACAGCGAGAACGGGGGGCGTCGTGCCAATTTCCCGTGCGGCGATATACCAGAGACGTTTTTCCAGAGGCAATACCGATTCCGGCAGGACCTGCCGATCGATCTTGCCCGATCGGAACAGGTTGGAATACAACACCATCCGGTGATCCCCGAGTTCGGAAAATGGAGTTTCCGCAGGGAGTTCACGTTTCTGTCGGGAGTCCGCTCCTGATCGTGACAGGTGTCTTTCTCATGCTGCAAGCCACACGGATGTGGGTCTCGCGTTTCCTGGCACTCCCTCGGTCGCACTCCCTGAGCTGCGGACTCGCTGCCGGAACAGCCTGGGTCGCGGTTTGTGCGGCCTACTGGGCGGCATTTGAGCCGGTCCCCTCGGCACGGCTGACTTTTGCTCTCGCTTGGGCCTGCACTGTGGCGGTGCTGCTTTCGCGTCGCGTGTCGGGACTGTTAGACCGCGTCCCGCTCTTCTGGAGAGTGGGCGTAGCCAGCTGCGGTTTTGCAGCCTGGCCCACGACGTGGAGGCTCCTGCTCCGCCAACGCGAGTTGATCCCACTTGACTGGTATGCCAGTGAGTGGAAGTCCATCGCCGTCATGGGACTCACGGCGTTGCTGGTCCTTACGCCAGCCATCGTGTGCGGTTGCCTGCTCTGTCCGGCTCTGGCACCACAACGTGGCGTTTCGGCCAATCACGAACAGACCATGTCGCGGCGGCTGGCCTTCTGGCTGGGAGTGGCACTCAGCTGGGCGGTTTTACCATCCACTTTGTTTGTACGAGTCTCAGCGGATCAGATTCTGACCGGTGTCGCTGGGTGTCTGCTGCTGGGTGCTGGGGTGTCGCTGTTTCTGCGTGGCGATCGGGTAACTCAATCGCCGCAGGCAACGGCTGTTCCGCGACCTACGCCTGCCGACCAGCTGGCGCTGAGTCCCTCCGTCACGGGTTACCCGCTGGTGGTTCTCATCCTGAATGCCCTGTTACTCGGGTATTCCCTGGAGGCTGCGAACCGGACTGCGGAGCAGCTGGTCCTCGAAACATTGCCACTCAAGTTCATTGGCTGGGCAGGTTGTCTGCTGGGCGTTGTGACAGGAATGAGCTTCCGTTTGCGTGGCCACGAAACCCGTCAGAGTGTTCGACGTTCGCTCTGGTTTACAGCCGCAGCTGGGACGTCGGTACTGGTACTGTATCCTCTCTGGATCCGGATGGGACTCTGGTCGTCATCGAGCCTGAGCGCTATGCCTGCGATCATGGCCGCCAAAGGATTCATCGTCGCTGGGATACTCAGTCCGCTGGGACTGGCTGCCGGATTGCTGCTGGGATGTACTCCTCGACGCGGCTGGCTGCTCTGCCTGATGGGTGTGGGTTATGCGTTGAACACATGGGCATCTGGTCCACTGGCGGAGTCACAACTGCTGGTGGCGTGCCTCTGCGTCGGCCTGCTATTCACCCTCTGGCCGCTGGAGACGTGGCAGCAGTTCGCCCGTGAACGTCGAGTGAATCGACTCGCAGGATCTCTCGCGATGTGTGGCTGTTTGATCGCAATGGCCTGGGGTTGCCTGGGCTGGCTGAACCCCGCCCGTTCGGCGGCAGTTCTGTTTCACGGAGACTCCTTCGTCGCGGCTGGCCGCGGGTATGACCTGCTCACGATTGAGCAGGCCTACCGCACACGCTGGCTCAAGACCATCGAGGGTGAGAACGGCGTCTGGACAGTTTGGCGTCATCACGCGAATCAACTGGTGGTACGACGCAATGGAGTGCCCTCGGGCCAGATGAGCATCGACACCACCCTGGGGCCGCAGAACTTCTGGTCCGTCATCACAGCTGCTCTGCCCGTGGTTACACATCCACAGACCGATCATGTGCTGTGTCTGGGGACACCTGGATTGGTCGAGATCAACACGATTCTTGGATTCCCGATTCAGACGCTGACCTGCGTGGAGGCCGATCGCGATGCTCGCTCCATCATCGAGTTCCAGGCCTCGTTAACCGAAGCCACCTCACGGCTGAACGACAGTCGAATCGAGTGGGTAGACGCCACCCCGATGCAGTTCGCAGCCTCTGCGGCGAATCGCCAGTTCGATGTCATCGTCTGTCCGGAATCGACTGCGATCCCGATGCGATCCCAGCCGCGACTCACCCGTGAATTTTACACTCGGATGAGCCACCACTTGAGTGACACAGGAATCTTCTGCCAGCGCATCAATGTCGAGGATTTAGGGGCCGCACCCATTTGCGATCTGATGCAGTGCCTGCAAGCGTCTTTCGCGCAATCGAGTATCGTTACGACAGTCGGCACGGAGCTGTTGCTGCTGGGATCGAACTCCCGGGAGCCACTGTTTGATCCCAGCCTGATCGCCCGGCTGGAAACTCCACATATGCGTCGCCTCTGTGCGACAGTGGGAGGCGACTGGTCGATGCTCGCCCAGCTGGCCTGCATTCCATCTCATCAGGTGGAACAGATGCTGGCCAGAGTTCCCGGCTCCAGCAACAGCTGTGGCAATGCCCGGTTTCTGCTGACCGTGGGCTCCGAAACTTTACGCTGGGGGCCGAAGTGGAAAGAGAAATTGAACCTCTTTGCGAATCGGGCGGAGCTCGTTCTTAAGGAGGCAAAGCTCAAAGAGACGGACGAACAAACCGTCGCCCGGCGAATCCTCGACGCCCAGGAGAGGACGCGAATTCTGACCCAGACAGCCGACGACGAGTGGAGTTACCGCACCGTGCTGCGTGACGCCCTGAAGAGTCGGCCCCGAACAACGATCCAGCGAGTCAACAAGGAGATCCGGCAGACCCTGACTGCGGACGACAAGCGCCGTAAGGAATATCTGGTCGCTCTCGGAAAAGCCGCTCGCGAAACCAAGCCGTCACTGGCCGCAATCGAACGCATCGAAACTTTCGCCGAGCCTTACGACCCGCTGGTGACCGACTTCGTCCACTTCGAAGTGGCGAACCTCATGCAGCGGGCCCAGGACTCCGACCCCGCCCGCGAATACCGGCACTGGATGTACTGCATCGCCTACGCCCCTGAAGGCGACCGCTCCATTCGACCGGTCGCGGCAGCAATGAATCTGCTGAAGGACCATCCGGAGATTGAACCCGACCCCGCCTGGCGCTGGGACCAGTACAATCTTCTGCTGGATGTCATGCGGACTCGCTGGTCGAATCGCTGGCAGTCTGGAACCCCGTCGAAATATGACGAAGCAGACTTGCAGCACTCGATCGAAGCGGTCAACGGCACCCTGTCCGCGATGAACGATCTCCAGCCACAAGCTGGCCTCGATCGCAATGCGTGGCAGGTCCAGCGGCGAGTCTGGGACGAGTCACTGGTCAGCCCGATCCGCAGCCGTCAGGGTCAGGTCGATACCAAGAGCGAGATGCTGCAGGCGGTCCGACAAGAGTGGATGCGTCGAAACAGCGAGCTATCTGAGGCGAAACCGACAGTACCAGCTGCGGAGTCGAAGTAGCGTCAGCCACGCTGAGCGAACGGTTCCAGGTCCGGTTCACACGGGGGCTACGGCAGCGGAGTCACGGCAGGGGACAACTTCATCAGTTGACCGTTTCGCTCAATGTCCCAGACGCGATTCTCCTGGTTAACCCCGTCATTCACGGCGAGAATCCGATCCCCCTGCCGGAAGCCACACTGAGCTGCGGGCGAGTCACTTGTCACCGATGTCACGATCGCCACCCCCGGCTCGGCAGCATCGCGAGCAGCCAAAAGTCCTTCAGGCAGTGGAAATCCTTTCAGGTCGAGAGAGATCTGTTCCTCGGCCCGGTCCTTCGCCCGAACAACATCCATATCCAGATGGACGGGACTGCGGCGAATCCATTCGATGAAGTTGTCGATCTCCCTGACATCGACTCCGTTTATCAACACCAGTTCATCTCCGACCTGCAACCCTGCCTTGCCGGCAGCAGAATCTCCTTCCACAGAGGTCAGCGTGATCGTCTGGCCCTTCTGACGTGTCGGAGACCAGGTGACTCCCAGGCGGCTGGGAAGAGATGCGAGGGGAGGCGAGTTGATGTGCTCATTGCGACAGTAATCCCGAAAGGTCAACTGTTCGGGGTAATTGGCCACTTCGATCATCTGTCGAGTCAGCAACTGGGCGATCTTTTCGATCCCCTCGAAGTTCAACTTTTCGACGTCGTCACTCGGGCGGTGGTAGTCGTAGTGCAACCCCGAGAAGACCATCGTGTAGGGAATATTCCGTTGATAGAAGTTGTAGTGATCGCTGTCGTCCCGCTGTGCCCAGCTAAACTTCATCTGGATATCACCGGCATTCGATCGGGCCAGCATAGACCGCAAACCCGGCAGAGTCCGCACGCCGAACACCTCGGCTGAGTCATCACGCATCCGTCCGACCATGTCGATGTTGGTGTAAAACTGAACCTGCGACAGATCGGGATGGTTGGCCAGCCAATGCGCTGAGCCGAGCAGTCCCCGCTCCTCGGCATCCCAAAAAGCGATGGCAATGCTGCGTTTGGGAGCCGGCAAACCACATAAGGCCTCGGCGATTTCCAGCAAGCATGAAACACCGCTGGCATTGTCATCAGCCCCGTTATGGATCTGGCCGAACGGACCATGGCTGTTCAACGGGTTGCCAAAGCCGACATGATCAAAGTGAGCCCCGATCACGACCCATTCATTCTTCAGGTGCGGGTCACTGCCCTCGAGCAATCCAAGGACATTCTGGTACCCCGCCCCAAACGCCTGACGGTAGTCCGCATCCGTCCCAATCGGCAGATACTTCAAGTGCTTTAATTCGTCAGCCAGATACGCAGCGGTAGCTCGTCCACCCTCGGTTCCTGCATCACGCCCCTGCAGGGTGTCGCTGGCCAGAAAAGCGGCGTGGGCCTGCAATTCCTTGATCGTGATCTGAGTTTCGTCAGTAACCGCTAGCGTGGGGACTGAGTCGGCGGCGGTCGGATCCGCCGGGGGCGAGGAGGCATCCTCTGAATACGCCACCGGTGATGCGACCAGGATCATTACCAGGCACATCCCCCGCACGATTGACCGTGCATCAACCGCCGATTTCCTTGGGAGGCTCAGCTGGCTTCTCGTCGTTTTCACTTTCACGAATTCCCTTCTTGAATTCAGTGATCGACTTTCCGACGGAGCGCATCGTCTGAGGCAGACGGCTTCCGAAGAGCAGCAGGGCAATCGCAGCGAAAATCAGCAGCTCGATATGATTGAATCCGAACATGAGCCACCATCCTCTCGGGACAAACCCGTCATCATCTCAGGAAAACCCGCAGGTGATGACTGTTGACCGCCTCACCTGCCCGAGAGCGGCCCGCCACAACCCATTGCGGCGGCCCGCCTCTCCAAGAACATTCTAGTCTAATCCGATCCGTCCGGATTCTCAAACTCCCGCCGATCAGATGCTCGAACTCGTGAACCTTTCTGACGTTGAATCACAAATGTCTCAAAATTGAATCAAGTTGTCTCAGCACGTCAGGCCCGGACGCGCGCCCATAATCGCAAACTCGTGAAATCCCGCCCAATTATCCGAGAGCATCCAGTCGACGCTACATTCCCAGCCGTGGTGATCGACACATTGGATCGGATTCAAGTCGAAAGATCGAAGAATGACTGAAGTTCCGTTGCGACCACCGTCCTTCCAGATGATGATTCTAAAGCTGATCTGCGGCGTTTTTTCCTCAAGGAAGGACCACACACATGTCGACGCCCGACTCTTTCGGCCTTGAACTTCGCGAAGACCCTAGCCTCCCTGCCAAGACTCTGGTGGCCCCCATCGGCGTGATTCGCGATATTCGCGCAGCCCTGGGCGAACTGGCCATGAACATCCAGATTGGCTGGGATTCCCCCGCCGTGATGGTCTCATCGGACCTGTATGAGGCCTTCAACGCCTGGAGTTCCATGCAGGAAGACACCGAGGAAGTCGATTCAATCGACGAAGGCCTCTATAACTAACTGGTTCGAGTCACGAACATCCCAGACACTTGGGCAGTTACGTTTCTAGACAGCCGCTCCCGAAGAACGCCGGGCGCGGCTGTTTTTCGTTGGCCGCCCCTTTTCATCCTTCTGCTTTCCTTCCTTGTCTTCGTTTCCTTCTGTTCGAATTCTTCCCCGCACCTGCATGCCATCACGGATTCTCGCGTGGGTCGACTTAGGAAAAAAAACGCGGGCAGGTCCGTAGACCTGCCCGCGTGAATGTTGTTCAGAGCCACCTTTCGGCCACTCAAAAACGAACGACTACTTGCCGCCCCTTTGAAGCTGTTGGAACAGTCCGACCAGCTTCATCACCCCGCGAAACTGCTCAGTGGGCACATTGACATCAAATCGCAGGGAGTGTTTCTCGGCCACCGCAGATGCTGCGGTGTAGCTGCGAGTGATCTGCAGTTCTTCCACAGCCTCTTTCTTGATCGGCAGAGGAATCGCCGGAATCGAGGTGGCAGCGAGCAGACCATTAGTGACCAGTCCGGGCAAATCGAGCAACAGCAGTGCGTGGGCCTCCTCGGCCAGGCCCTCCCGCTCATCGCTCAGCGAATTCTCACTGGCGTCATAGGCCTTCAAGGCTACTTCCATCGCCCCTTTCCCGCCTCCCTGGACCTGCAAGAAGCCATCTGCCAGAGCGGTACTACGCGATTCCAGACCGTTGGGGCCGAACATCACGCCCGTGACCATCATCTGGATCGCTGCCCCCGACTGCTTGGGGTCGACCTGCTGCTTGACGGTCATCACGTCAATTTTGTGATCTCCGATTGTTTCTGCTTCCGCTTTGAGTTGTGTCTCAGAGGTCACCCCTGCCGCCTTGACCGATTTCATCGCAGCTGCCATTTTTCGAGCGCCATCGAGAAGTTCAGAGGCTGCCTTGGTTTCATAGAAACCGGTCGTCCGCAACAGCCCTGTCCCACTGCTGGCCACATCGAATGATCCCACCGCAGAGGTGACTGGCGTTTTATACAGTGCCTTGAGGCTCTCCTTCATCGCCTCTTGAACTGCTGGGTCTGTATACATTACACCGAGGAACTTCTCGCTCAGCTCAGCGAGCGATTTGAAATCAGCACTGAGACCGAAATAGACCGGGAACCCCTCGCCCAACTTGGACAGGGACTTAAATTCAGAGGTCGGGTGTTTTTCCAGGAACGTTGCGACCTGACTCCCCTCTTCAAAGTCGAGATGGTCAGCGATTTCCAGCCCGTCCTTCGATGCGTTGATCCCAATCGCGATCGAGTCCGTATCCTCCAGCAACTGAAAGGCGATGTCCGCCTCCAGCTTCAGGATCTGCACAGCTCCAGCTGCGTTTTCGACGCCGGGGGTTTTCAGTCCCTGCTGGATCTGTTCTTCAAACTTCTGGCGGCCAGCCTGAATCTTGTCGGCATAGACTTCCGCCAGATGCTTGACGTTCACATAGAGCCCGATATCAGAATCTTCGAGCATCTCCAGAGCTTCAGACCGGACGATCACGGACTCCATCGAGTCCGCCTCAGTCACAGCTTCGGGAACCCCATGCTCGTTCGTCGCGTAGAACACCCAGTCCTCGCGCACCTGCGAGTCGTAGTTCTCCGGCAAGCCCTTCTGTAAAGCGGGACCATCGGTCGTCGGAATGACAAACAGCGCCTTCGGCTCACCCTCGGGGCGGGCGAACAGCACCAGGTAAAAGTCCTTCGTCTGGTCGACTCCCGCCAGCGCGGGATTCGAGAGTACCAAACCAAACATCGTCGCGTTCTGCGACACCAGATCACCCGCCCCAGGCTGAATCTCATTGGCCAGCGCAGCCACGTTTTTCACGGTGCGATCAAAGGCCCGAATCCGAATCACGACATCGGCATCCTTCGAGACCTGGCCAAGCGGGGTCTCCGCAGCCTGAACAGTGATTCCAATTGCCAGAACCAGCGCACTAGCCAACCAGATTGAACTTTTCATCTTGCATTCCTGGGAACAGGGAGGAATCGGCCTCATCGACACGGCACAGAAACCACCGTGTCGCAACCTGGCCACATTTGCGATTGAAGAGGATACGTGGAACCAAGTCCACAGGATCAACATGTTCTCCTTAGAATTGCCCGCTGCGTCAACTGAACGTCGCCAAACCCCTTACCCTGACAAGATTTCAAGCGAACCTGATATTCTCTGACAACCGTTCAGTCGTATCGCATCTGCGCCCCACTCAGCGCACTATCAATTTTTCCTGGTGCATGGCTATCTTGAAACGAGTGTGATGTCGGTTCGTGAACTTCTCTCTCGCGACGTGATTCCATGGAAGCTCCTCGCCCCACTTCAGATCACGCGCCCGATCAGCTCACCCGACGACACGTCCTCTGGGGAGTTCTGACCAGCGGAGTAATGATCTCGCAGATCAAGGGCGAGGTCTCTGATCGATCGACTGCTCCCCCACGGTCCGAGCGACCGCGTCACATGACCGAGGCTGCCGATTCCGCCATCACTCGAGGTCTGGCCTGGCTGGCGGAACGGCAACAGGCCGATGGCGGATTCGGGAACCCTCGAACCTACTCCCGCAACGTGGGAGTCTGTGCCCTCTGCGGCCTGGCATTCCTGCCTCAAGGGATCGCCGGGAGGTTTCAGCAGCAGATCCGTGGTTGTACAGACTACCTGTTACAGCACGCACGTCCCAGCGGTCAGATCATCGAGGATGATGTCGTCACGCATGCCCCGATGTTTGGACACGGCTTTGCCACGACCTATCTGGCGCAGGTCTACGGGATGGGTCTGCGCGACGAATTGAAAACCGCTCTCAGACGAGCTGTTTCGCTGATTCTCGCAGCTCAAGATGCCAGCGGTGCCTGGCGTTACACCCCGTTTCCAGACGATGGCGATGTCTCGGTCACCACCTGCCAGATGATCGCCCTCGCTTCCGCACGACAGGCGGGGATC
>QWOR01000234.1 GCA_003669575.1 Planctomycetota bacterium
AACTACTGATCGCATGCACCGTTGTACTATACCCGTGTTTAGGCTGCAAGCGGCGTGAATTGGAAAAATCGGTCCAGCAGGACGAATCAGGGCTCTTTTCCCGTTCCTCAAAGTCGCTGAACACTCCGTCTGTGGAGGGCGACCTATCAGTATGCGATAATCCATTCGCCGCCCCACCCTCACGATAGCTTCCAGAACTTCACCCCCAGCCGCCCCTCAGGAATGCTTCCGTTTCATGCAATATGCCGCTCGCCTGTCGAACATCCGCAAGCACTACCAGCTCGGAACCGTGGAGGTTCAGGCGCTGCGAGGTGTGACGCTGGACGTTCCCAAGGGCGATTTTCTGGCAATCATGGGTTCGTCCGGGTCGGGCAAAAGTACGATGCTAAACCTGCTGGGGGCTCTCGATCGTCCCACGAGCGGGAAGTACATCCTCGGCGAACGTGACGTTTCCGAGATGTCGGACGACGACCTGTCCGAAGCTCGGAACTCATTGATTGGATTCATCTTCCAATCGTTCAACCTGATCCAGCAATACACCGTGATGGAGAATATCCAGGTTCCACTTCTGTACCGGTCGGGCGCGTCTGCAATTACGCGAAAGGACGCCAAGAAGTGTGAGGAACTCGCGGAGCGCGTGGGGTTGGGATCACGAATGGATCATCGGCCCTTCCAGCTTTCCGGGGGACAGCAACAACGTGTCGCGATCGCTCGCGCGCTGGTCAACGATCCAGCCATCATTCTGGCGGACGAACCGACGGGAAACCTCGACTCGGCCACGGGGGTGGAGATCATGCGGATCCTCGACGAACTCCACGCCGAAGGCCGTACTATCATCATGGTGACCCATGAGAACGACATCGCCGAGCATGCCAATCGACAAATCCATATGAGGGACGGATTGATCGCCGGTGAAGGAGTATTCCCCGGACACACACCGGCCAAGGCCTGACATGTCATGCTGAGACTGATTCGAACCATCCAACTGGCCATGAAGAGCCTGCTGCTGCATAAGCTGCGGTCGGGCCTGACCATGCTTGGAATTGTGTTCGGCGTCTTTTCGGTGATCGCGATGCTCGCGATCGGCGAAGGGGCCAGTCAGCAGGCCCAGCAGCAGGTTCTCTCGCTCGGGGCCACGAACATCATTGTCCGCAGCGTGAAACCGCCGGACGATCCGACTGCATCGCAATCGGGAGGCGGTCGCGGAGGCATGACCCCTCTGCGATACGGACTGACACGCAACGATTTTAAAGTTCTCGGGGAAACGCTTCCCAATCTGACTGGTCGGGGACTCGTACCGGTGCGAGAACTTCCGATGGAAGTGCGAAACCGCGACAAAGTCATGAACTGCCGTGTTGTCGGCTGCACGGCCGACTATCTCGATATGAACCACCTGGGCGTCGCAACCGGACGGTTTGTCAGCGACCAGGATGGCCGCGACATGACAAACATCGCCGTCCTGGCTTTTGAGACCTGCGAAACTCTGTTTCCGATCGACAACCCGATTGGCCAGGCGGTCCAGATTAACAACCGCGCCTACCGCGTTGTCGGCATCATGCAACCGCGGACAGCTTCCGCTGCGGTCGGGGGAAGTCTGTCGGGACAGGACTTTAACAAGGATGTTTACATCCCTCTGGAAACTCTCCAGGCACGCATGAACACCAACGATGTATTCGTGAAGTACTCATCCGGAAACTTCAGTACCGAATCGGTGGTCTTTAACCAGATCACCTTACAAGTCAGCAAGCTCGATGAAGTGGTGCGCACCGCGGAAGTCGTCCGTGAAACGATGGGCCTGCTTCACCCGACGAAGCCCGATTATGCCGTGGTCGTCCCGCTCGAACTCCTCCAGCAGGCAGAACAGCTGCGAAACCTGTTCAACATCGTCTTGGGTTCAGTGGCTGGCATCAGCTTGCTGGTCGGTGGCATCGGGATCATGAACATCATGCTGGCCACGGTGACCGAACGGACACGCGAGATCGGGATCCGTCGCGCCCTGGGTGCTCGCCGCCGGGACATTGTGCAGCAGTTCATCATCGAAACCGTCGTGCTATCTGGCACCGGAGGAATGATTGGGATGGGGATGGGGCTTTCGACACCCATGGTGTTCCGAATCGGAAAGCAGATCCTGGTCGAATACATTCTCGATTCATCGGCGAAAACCAGCGAGATGGGCAAAATGTTCCTGGGCATGGAGCCTCAGATTGCGGTCTGGAGTCTGCCCGTGGCCTTCGGCTTTTCGGTTTTCATTGGTTTGGTGTTCGGAGTTTACCCCGCCAACTCCGCGGCAAAACTCGACCCCATCGAAGCTCTGCGCCATACCTGATCCTGGGCGTCAGGCCACCACTCCTGCGGTTATGGCGTCGTCTGCTCGCGCGAATCTCGTACTCCCCGCTTCGTGACGAGACGGATTTCGCGGCTCGTCCAGACGTTTCCCCAGCGCCCCGCAGCACAGCTGCGGATGCACACCACTGGGCAGACATCCACTACGCGACAATCGGGTTCGTTTGATCCCGGTCGGAAGAGGTGCAATCGGTCTGGAAACTCGGTAATCTGAAGTTTCTGAAGTCTCATCGGCAGCTCGCCCGATGTGCACCCGTGTTCAGGTTCCCGCAGCATTTCACGGGCGAATCATCGTTCTGACGAACGTGGTTCGTTCCAGAGTGTGCGGACTGGATCGATTTCATTTCAAAACTCGCTGGGAAACCGGCAGTTCACGGTTATCGATCCCTGAAGTTGTGCGGATTCGAGAGGAGTCAGTCTTGGACAATGCCGCTCCCCACGCTGGCCTCGAAGAGAGGACCACGAACGGAACGTCGCAGACTGGTGCTTCGGAGACAGCCATGCCCGCAGTCGAACCTCGCGAAATCGATGACGACCCCGCACCCGTTAAAAAAGCCCGTCGCAGCACTAGCCACCTCAAGGCGGTCCCCGAAACTCTGGCTCAGAGAGACGCGATCAAGGCGGCTGCCGACCGGTTTATGCAGGATGTCGACCGGTCCCACGCGTTTACCCGCGATGACCTGGAAAAGTTCGGGCGATCATTCCTGGACCAGGAAGGTCTGCCCGAAAAGTTCCTCGGCTTCGTGATGGTGATGCTGGGGAATTCGTTCTGGAAACGGCAATTCCTGGCCGTGCCGTTCGAGCGGCGCATGCTGCTGCTGCCCCACTGCTTGAAACATGCCGAGGGGTGCCCGGCCGAGTACGACCAGTTCGGACTCGACTGCGAAAAGTGCGGCGCCTGCTCGATCGCCGACTATAAGGTCCGTGCGGAGCAACTGGGTTATAAGGTCCTCGTCGCCGAAGGATCACCGGTCGTTCTGAAGATCATTGTCGAAGGGTATGTCGATTCGATCCTCGGGGTCGCCTGCCTGAATGTGCTCGAAAAGGCGATCGACAAGGTCCTGCTGGCGGGCGTTCCATCGTTCGCAGTTCCGCTGCACAGCGGCGATTGCAAAAACACCTCTCTCGATGAAAGCTGGGTCTGGGAAGTGCTCGACAAGTATGAACCGCTGCCGTCGCCCGAGACCAACAGCTACATCCCGCTCATGCGGGCTGGCAACAAGCTCTTCACCGAGGACTTCGACCGGCTGCTTCCCCGCGTTCGCAGCACGACTCCCGAGAAGGCACGCAGCCCGCTGGGACTGACCGAAGATGTGGCCTATGACTGGCTCGCCAATGGCGGAAAGCGGTTCCGCCCCTTCATCACGCTGGCTGCTTTCGACGCCCTGACCCGCTCTGGACAAAATGCAACGGGTGACACGGTCACTTTCAGCGATTCCGTCTGCCGCGTTGCCATGGCGATCGAAGCATTCCACAAGGCATCACTCGTTCACGACGACATCCAGGACGACGACCTCTTCCGCTATGGACGCCAGACGCTGCACCGTACCCAGGGGATGGGCCCTGCTATCAACATCGGGGACTATCTCATCGGCCTGGGATACAAGCTGGTCAATTCCTGCCGGGGTGATCTGGGAACCGATGTGGCGTGCGACATCATCGAGAGCATGTCGAATGCCCACATCCGGCTGTGCGATGGCCAGGGAGCCGAGATGGCCTGGAAGGATTCGCCCGACTGGTCGATGACCGCGCTCGACGCCCTGCAGATCTACTCACTGAAAACTTCTCCCGCGTTCGAGGCAGCTCTGTACGCTGGCCTGCGGATGGCCGGCCCGATGGATAAGTACAACGATCTGGTGCCGCATTTCTGCCGCCATGTCGGTGTCGGTTTCCAGATCCTGAACGATCTGAAGGACTGGGAAGGCGATAGCAACAACAAGATCGTCGCGGGACAGGATGCCCTGTCACTGCGTCCGACCGTGTTGCTCGCCCTGGCCTTGCAGGCAGCGACCCCAGAGCAAAAGCAGGAGATCCGCCAGATCCTCGAATCGAATGGAGAGGATTCTTTGCGGCTGGCACGTCTGAGGCGAATCTTCGCAGCCACGAATGCTTTCCAGTCCGCCGAACAGCTCGTCGAGAAGTCGCGAGCCCGCGCTGAGGCTCTCGCCGACAGCGTCGACTCAGAAGCTCTCCGCAAGCTGCTCTACTTCTTCATCGACACGGTCCTGGCCGAAGAAGCCAAGCCGAGCCAGTCGATGACCGCCGACCAGCTGCTGGTGAATTTGCCAATCCTGGCCCCGGCGTGATGGCGAGCGTTGGGCGTGAGCCCAACGGTGCTTATGGACGATGCAAACTGGCAGACGCATTTCGTCTGTTGACCTTGGCCGATCAACCACCGAGTAGCATTCAACGCTGTAAAGCACCAGTGGGCTGACGCCCACCGCTCGCCTTGCGGACTGAATCGCCGGGTGGACGAATTACGCCCCGGTGTAGAGTGGCTCGATCACTTCGCCGTTCATGAGGCGATTGGGCCGGCCCAGCGGGTCGAGCAGTTCAGCGTGATCGTCGACGCCAAGAGCATTATAAACCGTGGTACAGACATCGGCTGGTGTCCACGACCGCGAGACCGGGTAAGCCGCATTCCCATCGGACTGGCCGAGGATCTGGCCACCACGGACACCGGCTCCGGCGAAGAGACCAGAATAGACAAACGGCCAGTGGTCGCGGCCCGGCACTGACTGACCGGGAAGAGTCGAAATCCGAGGCGTACGCCCAAACTCGCCCATGACAACGACCATCACCTCGTTCATCAGACCACGTTCTTCGAGGTCAATCATCAAGGCCTCAAGCCCCATGTCGAGCCAGGGCAACAGCTGGGTCTTCATGCGGCCCCAGTTGTCGACGTGCGTGTCCCAGGTCTGGACGATACCCATTGCAGCCTGGATCATCGGCACCCCCGCTTCCGCCAGGCGACGCGACAGCAGAAGCGACTGACCGAATTTGTTGCGGCCGTAACGGTCACGCGTCTCGGGCGACTCGCTGTTGATATCGAAGGCTTTTGTCACCTTGGCCGATGTGAGCAGTGAAAACGCGAGTTCCTGCTGCTCCTGAAACCCGGCGGCCCGGCCTCCCATGGGGCGGTCTCGCTCAAGGAGCGACGTGAGTTCCTGCCGCGAAACAAGTCGTGAAGGAGTGACCCCCTGCTGCAGGGTCAGCGAGTCGACCTTGAAGTTCGGATCGTTGGGGTCCTGATTAATCTGCCAGGGATCGTGCTTCATCCCGATAAAGCCCGCATACTGCCCCGGCCAGGTGAGCGGACCTTCGATAAAGTAGTTGGGCAGCGACACCCCCGACGGGATGCCATCGTTCCGAGGCTGCATGTAATCGAGGGCCGACGCCATATTCGGGAAGTCGCTCCGCGATTGCACCCGGTCCAGGTCGCTTCCACCGCGCGGAACGGGAGTCGGGCGTCCAGTCAGAGCGACGTGCGTGGCGAGCAGGTGATTTCCCTCGCCGTGAGTCAGGGTTCGCAGGATCGTCCAGCGATCAAGCATGCGAGCCAGACGGGGCAGATGTTCGCAGACGAGAGCCCCGGGAACAGCTGTCGAGATTGACCCGAACTCGCCACGAATCGCATCCGGGGCAAGCGGCTTGGGATCGAACATGTCGAGC
This sequence comes from Planctomycetota bacterium, assembly GCA_003669575.1. Lineage (GTDB taxonomy): Bacteria > Planctomycetota > Planctomycetia > Planctomycetales > Planctomycetaceae > TH-plancto1. The sequence goes on from QWOR01000234.1 coordinate 6,016, forward strand.
TGGCTGGGACCACCGCTCAGATGGACCCAGATCACAGACTTGGCCCGATGAGACGATCCCGACGAAGCCTGAACCGGTCCCGGCAAGGCTGCTCCCAAAACGCCTGCAGCTCCTGCCTTCAGGATGCTGCGACGGTGCAGGGGGCCGATCGGGTAGATTCCGGATCCGTTCATGTGGGACACCTCTGATTTCCCGACCACAAGCCCACGAGGAAGAGCGTCCATTGCAGCGAGGTCGGGAGGTCACTCTGAGACGACAACTCCATACATTTATTGTAGTTTATTCGTCTCCGGAAGAAGCGTGAAACGCATCTATTCCGAAGAAACATAAAAGTTTGCAAATGGGACTGGCGGACTGGATCTTGCTCATTGTTTTTCCGCAACCTCCTGCGGCGAAATCAGAAGTGACCGACACGCCGCTCTCGAATCGCACTTCTCCGGTCCGTCTGTATCGCCCACAATGGAACCTGAGGCAGGCGGATCGAGATTTCGCTCCCGTTCGACAGTTTCTCCGGCAGCATCCGACCGCTCATCGAGGAGTTTGGTTTGGCCAAGTCACCCACCACTCGCAAGACGATCACGCGCGGAAAGTTTCTCCAGCTGGTCAATGATGGAGGCTGGGAATACGCGGAACGCGTGAACGCCTCGGGAGTCGTGGCCATTATCGCGACGACTGCGAAACGAGAACTTGTGTTAACCGAACAATATCGGGCTCCGGTCAAGCGGGCGGTTATCGATCTGCCAGCCGGGCTTGCGGGGGACCTCTCCGGACAGGAATCGGAAGCCCTCGTCGAGGCTGCGAAACGAGAACTGGCAGAGGAGACGGGCTACGCGGGCAAACTCTGGAAAGAGGTCTACACCGCTCCCTCGTCGCCTGGTCTCTCCTCGGAGATCGTTGTCTATTTCCAGACCAGCAACGCCCGCAAACTGGCATCGGGAGGTGGAGTGGAAGGAGAGCAGATCACCTCACACGCAATCCCCCTGCGTTCGATACGCCGCTGGCTCAAGACCCGCATGGCTGAGGGCCTGTATGTCGACCCCAAGGTGTACGTGGCCCTCGCGTTTTTGAGGTAGAGATCGTTTTCTGGAGAACAGCCATTCCTGTCAGTTCGACCTCGGAACGAGCCTGATTCAGACCGAGGTCTTCAACGGCTCCGATCCGATCGTCACAGAGGTCAGCTGTTCCGGCCCGTGCGTGCGAGCATATTCGGCCACCTGTGTGACGGTCAGTGATTCCACATGATGGCGCACTTCGTCGAGGGACATCACGCGGCCCAGGTGGAACCAATCACGAGCCAGTCCAGCGGCCCGGGAACCGGTCGATTCCTGCTGCATGATGAGCGAACTCTTCGCCCGCACCTTGCAGCGTTCCAATTCGTCACTCGTGATCACTTGCGAGAGTTTTTTCAGCTCCGCGACAGTGACATCCCACGTGGCCTGAGCCCGCTCTGCGGTGGTGCCGGCGTAGACGAAGACTCGCCCTTCCGTCTTGAGCGTGTTGAGGCTGGCATAGACGGTGTAGACCAGTCCTCGGTTTTCACGCACCTCGGTAAAGAGCCGCGAGCTGCTGCCACCCCCTAGAATGCTCGTCGCGGCCCATGCGGCGTAATAATCGGGATCGCTGGCCGACACCGCCTTGTAAGCCATGGCGATGTGAGTCTGAGTTGACTCGTGCGGGACGTGGAGCGTTCCCCATGGGGCCACCGTTGCCTTCGGGACGGGCGGTGCCGATCCCTTCCACTCGGAAAGGAGTTGACGCACCTGCTCAATCACAGCCTTGGCGTTCACGTTCCCCGCCACACCGAGTATGGCCCCTTGTGGAACCACGCAGCGGCGGAAGTGCTGGCGGACATCGTCAGAAGTGATTAACTCGACCTCATCCAGGGAGCCATCTGTCGGTCGCCCCCACGGCAGGTCGTAGCACCGCTTCCGCAACTCAACGATCGTCTTACGCTGCAGGTCGTCTTCCTGGGCCAGAAGCGATTGCTGAACGCCACTGACGACGGGCTCGAACAGCTCCTCGTCGAAGCTCGGCTCCAGCAGAATGTCGCGGTAAATATCGAGCGTCGGGGCGAGGTTATCGGCAATCGTTGCCCCCGAGAGTGTCAGGAAATTCCACCCGACCTGTTCATCACGCTGGACCCCCAGCCGATCCAGAGCCGACGCCAGCTCACGATTCGGCCGCTTCCCAGCCCCGCGCGTGATCCAGTCGGCGAGGGCAGATGCTGTCCCGTTTTTGCCCGTCGGTTCGTAAAGGCTTCCTGCCGGAACGAGCAATGCGAACGACGCCGAACGCACATCGGGCATCTCCTCGACCAGGATCGTGAGTCCGTTCGGCAGAGTATCCGTGTGGATGGACAGCGAGGGCGAAGACATCGATTGCGGCATTGAGAAACGGATCCGGGCGCTCGTCGCGGACTCGCCATAATGTGGGGCATTCCACATCACAGTGTCAGCGGCGAGACGGAGCGTATTCGTTTGTGCGTCCGCTCGCCAACCTAACTGGCAAGAGAGTCTGTACGAAGGATGTGGAAGGCTGCGGCGAGAGTCGCCTTCAAGGCCCGAATTGCTCCGTCACCTCTCTTGTCAGCCGCGAAGTGGTGATAGCAAATAGCCACGTGCGTCTCTTTACCTGCAGACAATCCTGCCTCTACTCCGCAGCAGTCTTAAACCCGAACTTTTTCACGCCGATCTGCGAGCAGGTCAGCAACAGGGGCTCAACGGTCCGGTAAGGGACTCGACGGTCGGACCGAATCTGGACGATGAACTCCGGGCCATTGCGATCGAGTTCTTTCCGCACCAGGTCAGTCAACTCGGGCAGATCGATCGCCTGATCCTTCACGAACAACTGCTCCTGATCGTTGATGGTGATTACCAGGCGACGCGGGTCCTCGGCATCGGCCTTCGCTGTCACAGCTCGGGGGAGTTCCAACGGCATGTCCGACTCATTCGAAAAGTGCGACGCCACCAGAAAAAACACCACCAGATTGAACACCATGTCGATCAGTGGTGTCATATCCATTCGCATCGCACGCCGGGATATGGTCGAGGGGGCTCTCACGAACGGCGTCCCCCATCAGCGGGTGGCGCGGGTGGAGGCGGCGGAGCGGGCAACGCTGTCGCAACGGGGCGAGTCTCCGACCTGCGCTGTATCAATCGCCGCTTCAGCGGAGCGATGATTGTTTCGGACATCACCGCTGTTTCCGCGATGTAGGAGTCAATGCGGTTGCGGAACATCGCGTACGCCACCTGGGCCGGGACAGCGACCATCAGTCCGAACATGGTGGTTACGAGAGCTTCGGAAATCGACGGGGCAAAGTCAGACGTCCGCGGGGCCACTTTCTCGGCAAACTCCGCGAAGGCCTGGATCATGCCCCACACGGTCCCCATCAGTCCAAGCATCGGACCGATGACGCCGATCAGTGACAAGTATTCAATCTTGCGAGTGAGCCGGGCGGCCTGCTCTGCGATGGCATCTTCCATCGCTTTGACCATCGAATCGGTCCCCAGATCGGCATCCTGTAACCCGACTCCAATGACATACGACAGCAGACTCGACTGGTCACGACAGAGAGTCTCCGCCTGGGCCAGCTGTCCACTGGCCACGAGCTTCTGGCACTGACCAGCAAACTCATCGGGGATCAGAGTCTTACGACGAATCGTGAGCAGGTGCTCTACGATCAGGGCGACCATAGCCACGCTGAGGCCGATCGTCACGTATCCAATGACTCCGCCCGCCCGCAACAGCTCACGGATGTCGAGCTGGCCCTTGTTAAAGATCCGACCCTCGGCGGCCTGAGCCACCCGGCTGAAGATCAGGAGGATGCCCACGCACCAGATGACCGTTCGGAGCAGTGGACGCCGTACCGGATTCGGACGCTGGGGATGTACCGGAACTGCAAACATGCCGCCCTCCTTGGCGTCAGTTGAAAAGTACGGCCGAAAGGGCGGAACCGATCAGCGTTTCGTATTCTCTCCCGAATCGACGGGAGAGGACAAGACCGATCGCGCCGCGTGGGCCTCGCTGAACCATGGAGACCAGGCATATTTCTCAATAATCACTGTGTAGAGCGTAATCGCGTCGCTGGTCTGCCCCGACTTTCCCAGCACGGATGCAGCCTCTACCAGAGCCCGGGCGGTCAGTTCCTCGTGGTCCGTGTAGACTGTCGATAACCACAGCAATTCCGAGACAGCAGCACGCTGTTCGTTACGTTGAAGCTGGCCTCTCGCGACCAGATACTGCGGCCCCGCCCGCAAGGACCGGGGCAATCGACGAACATCCCGCTGCCATTTCTGAATCTCCAGCTCACTGATTTCCTGCCCCAGCCTCATCCGCCACTGCTGAGACCGCGCCAGTTGGGCAATGATGCGGTTGGCACCCCGCGCCAGATCATCCATCTGTTTCTGAGCAGTCTCTCCATACACCGGATCGAGCAGCAGCCAGCTGGCAGCCAGAAGGCGGGTTGGCGAGTCGGCCTCTTTGATCCAGGTGCGTGCCAGTGTCTTCTGACTGTCACCCATCGACTGCGGAGCCCATTGCAACGGAGCCACATTCCAAAACTGTGTCGTGGGATCTTCCCGCGTAATTTTCAGGAATAGCGTACCAGCCAGGCTCCAGTCTCCCCGTCGAATCGCACAGCGGATCAGCTGGGCCAGGATCTCCCGCTTCATCCAGTCACGGGGCTCGTCCTGCAGGGCCTTCTGCAGCGACAACTCCGCCTGGGCGTTCTCGCCAGCTTCGAACTCTTTCAGACCTTGTTCGTGGATGGGCGATCGCCAGGTCTGAACCATCTGCACATTGCTGGCCGGGTAGCGATCGGGCACTGTCTGCGCCATGCGTTTGATGAGCAGCACCTCACCCGTGAAGTCCTCCACCATGCCAACCACGACAACGGGGTCGACCGCCCCATCGGGAAGGATCATGACCCGGTCCTGCGACTCCCCCACGGAGACCAGTCCGCACCAGCCCAGAACAATGGCGAGCCAGCGAATCACGAGGAAGTACCTGGAGAGACAGCTGGGGTGCTGTCCGAACTGCTCTCGGTGTCTTTATCCAACTTGGGTGGCATGAATATCTGCGGGACGAGCATCAGAAACCCCGCGCTGATCGCGATGTCCGCCACGTTGAAAATCCCCGTTCGCAGACCGGGAGAAAGCCCCAGATTCAGAAAGTCGATCACCGCCTGAATCCGGATGCGGTCGATCAGATTCCCGATGCCCCCGACAAAAACCAGAGCCCAGGCGACATAACTCCACCGATCAATCTTCGCGACACCCAGCAGCAGGACAGCCAGCACCGTCATTCCGATCCCGTTGCCGACGACGAGAATGGCATATCGCACTGCGGGCGACAGAGTGCCGAACATGCTCAGGAACGCCCCTTCGTTTTCCGCATACTCGATCCGAAAAACGTCATTGAAAAAGCTTTGGCGCGGCTGGCCTTTCCAGTGATTGACGGCGTAGTGCTTGCTCGCCTGGTCACAGCCGACCAGCGTGATCAGCAAAATGAACATCAGACGCAACCGGCTGGCTCTCGTCATTGAATTTGCCATTCCTCATCACTCCAGACACGGGCGACCGCCTCCTGCGAGCCGCAAGCCGGTATTCTGTCGATTGAGTGACTTTCGGAAAAGAGGGAAGTCCAGCGAGAGCACTCGCTCCAGCCTACCGCAGACAGAATCGGTAGTAGATCTCCGCCGACAGTTCGAGTTCATCGATGGGCAACCACTCGTCTTTCGTGTGGGCCTGCAAAATCGAACCGGGGCCGAAAACGACAGACGGCACACCATAAGCGGAGATCGTTGAAGCATGTGTTCCGTAGGGGACGCCGATCTTCTGATGCGGACCAGCCACCTCCGCCACACTCAACAACAACTCCTCGGCCAGTGGGCCATTGTGCTCATCACTGAGAGCCCGGCTGACGATCCACGGGGGTTGCATCTCGAAGTCAAAATCGACTCGCGGCCTGAGCCAAGCTTCCAGCTGGGGCATAACCTGCAGCGAATCTTCGCCGGGAGTGCAGCGGCGGTCGATTTCGATCTCGCAGCGATCGGGCACCACATTCACACTTTGGCCACCGGTGATGCGCCCCACACTCAGCGTCGATGGACCGCACAGCCGATGGGGGGATGTCTGCGTCCGCACGAACTCGGCGTATTCTTCCAGTTCCCGGACGATGCGGGCCATCCGGTAAATCGCATTCACTCCGTTGCGAGGTTCCGAGCTGTGGCAAGCTCGCCCGTGCGTCACGATTCGCCACCGCGTGGCCCCGCGATGAGCGACAACCGCATCCAGGCTCGTCGGCTCGGCAACCAGTGCCACATCGGGGCGACGCTTCAACAGGTTCGCATCGCCCGCATTCCAGCTCTTGCAGAACGCCGCGATTCCGATCTGTGTGTGTTCCTCGTCGCACGCACACGACATGACAACGTTCGCAGCTCCCGCTGGCTTCTCCGTCACCAATCGGGAAAACGCGGTGAGCATGGCCGCCATGCCCCCCTTGATATCGCACGAACCACGGCCGTAGATCTTGCCATCGCTGACTGTCGGGGTATATGGCGGGATTGTCATCCCATCGACGGGCACCGTGTCCTCATGGGCATCAAGGAGCACCGTGCGTTTCGCACCCGGACTTTCATAGCAGGCAATCACATTCGCCCGGCCCGGTGCGATCTCGGTCCGCTCGTAACGCACGCCGAGGCTGCGGAAATAATTCTCGAGAAAGTCCGACATCCGGCCTTCCAGAAACTCCGGCCCGGACACATCGCGGCCCATCGGATTCTGGCTGGGAATCGAGATCAACTTCTTCAGGAGTTCGAGTGGCATGGGGGGCACAGTGAGGGAGGAAACAGCGAGCGGCAGACGCCAGTC
>QWOR01000159.1 GCA_003669575.1 Planctomycetota bacterium
CGCACTGGCCTCACCACCGTCGGCATGATTGAGGTGAGTTGTCAGTGTGCCCAACGAGTTCGATTCGAGAGAGCCCGTTGACACCGTCGGAAGGTACTCGTCTATCAGAGCGCCCAACGTCTTGCCCGTCGGCAGCGGGACGATCGGACGCGGGGCAAGATCGTGATGAGTTCTCCTCGCGTGAAGTGCATGAGTTGCGAAGCCAAGACTTGGCCTCAGCCGACCTTTGCGAGGGGACGGCGGTGGATCACGAAGAGCTTCGAAGTCTTCCTCGAGCAACAGCTCACCCGGCTCACGATTCAAGACTTGGTCGAGCCGTACGGTCTGTCGTGGAACACGGTATGTTAGATCGATATCGCGCGGCTCAAGAAGCTGGGGAGGCCGAAGGTGTCCTCGCTCAAACGCCTGGCAACGGATGAGAACTACCTGGGTGCGCAGCAGGGGTTCGTGACGATCGTACTGGACCTCGACACACGGGCGATCGTGTCGGTCCTGAGGGGACGTGGTCGGGCCTCTCTCGCTCCGTTCTTTTCCCGGCTGTGGCAAGCCGGAGTAAAGACCTGCTAAGCCCGGTCGAAGATGGTGACGCTCGGTAAAGCGGCGTAAGGTCCATGTTTGAGCCTGATACTTCAGAGATTTCATGGTGGGGTACGACATCGCAGGAGGTACAATTTGCTTCGTCCGGAGCTCTGATCAACGGAATACATGGAGCGAATAATGTCGAGTGCCCAAAACCCGGAAGAACCGACGCCAGAGATGATCGAGATGTACCGCCTCAATCGTTTGATGGGGCTCCCGCAAACTGAGGTCGCCCAACGGTTTGGAGTCAGTCAGCCGACGGTGTCAAAAGCTGTGACCAAGGTCGAACATTGGCAACGATCGCAGTTCCGAGAGGAGGTATCCCTATTCCGGACGAGAATGACACTTCGCCTGGAGCACCTATACGCTGAAGCGATGCAGACTTGGGCGATGTCAAAGACCCCGCTGGTGGTCACTACCACCCGAGAAGAGCGAGGGAACCAGCGACAGGCTTCAAACCAAGAGAGCCCTCAAGCCACAACAGTGATCACGACGCGAGATACCCCGCAGTGCGGTAACCCGGCATTCCTGCGGATCGCAATGGACTCACTGGATCAGATTAACAACCTGTGGTCAGGAGAAATCGCGAACTCCTCTCGCCAAAGCGAATACCGGGTGGCTGGGAAGACTCAGATCCAGGTGATTGAAGACAAGATTGGACAGCTCAAGGAACTGCGTGAGAATTTGGTCGCGAAGTGCTGATCTAAGCGGAATTCCGAATAGATGGACATCCGGTCCTGTCGGAATCTGGCCAGTAGTTCCCCGAACCTCACCAAAAATTGTTGTATCCCTTAGTAAACTCCGGAAGAATACACTCCATTGAAGTTGCAACTCAGCGATCAAGGTCTGGTTCGTTCGGACGGAAGCATGACAAAGTCTCCACGATCACAGAAGACGATATCGCCCACTTCCAAGAATTCTGATAGCGGGATCAAGAGAGTTAGAAACAAGAAGCCGAGTGCATTGTGCCCCGGATGTGGAGGACCTCCGAGCGAAGCCGTCGAGTATCGAGACTGTGAGAAGTGCCGCTCTTGGGATGGAAAGATTGCTTCCATCTGGATTCTGTTGCGATTAGAGGAACAACACGATCAAAAGTGGAACCCACAGATGCCGGGCTTTGACAATACCCTGCGAATGAAATGGCTCCAGCTTCGGCAACTAGCGGATACAGTCCTAAAACGGGATCTTGATGGATCGCAATTGTTAGATGAAATCCACGCGATCACAATGCCTCACGCCACACGCAACGACTTTCTGAACTCAACGATTGAATTGGTGATGGAGTTACTTCGAACAAAGACTCAACTATACTCGGCAAGAGAACAATCGCCGCAAGGAGATTTGAAGACAGAAGTCATTTTAAAAGATGTCGGCATGAGGATTCTTGCTGCGCTCGATGGAAAGTGCATGACATTACAGCAACTCGCCAACGAAGTATCGGGAGGAGAAACGTCCACCCTGTACCGAGGCGGACTGAAAACAATACTGATCGCCAGTGGTAAAGTCGCTCACAAAAAGTCAATAGGCTATTACCGCACTGATTCCCCGCCTCTCGACAGGATACTTTCAATCGTGAAAGTTCGTGCAAAGTAGAAGCAAAGTTATTGTCCTAACCACCGCCTGACATTTCCCAAAGAATGAATCCTGTTCGGCCCCATTCCCCCGTACAGGAGACCATTTAATGTCGAACGCTGTGGCACCTGCCGTTACCAAGTTGTTGAGTATCCGCGACGTCGCGGACCAAACCGGGCTGTGTGAGAAGAGCGTCTGGAACGCGTCCGCTCCGCGTGGCTCATTGCCATGTGTGAAGCTGGGGGCGCGGGTGATGTACCGCCCCGGTGACGTGACCGCGTGGATTGAATCCCGCGTGATTCGCCCCGTATCCGCCGAGTAACTCCGGCGATTTTCTTCTCCATTCAATGGCAAAGCCCCGCTGTAACGGGGCTGTTGCCTGTGCTTTCCGGAGCGCCCAGAAAGGCTTATTGCAATGTCAGATTCTACCCATGAAATCACCGCTGAGCAAATCCGCGAGTGTCTCGTATCGCTGATTGATGACGACTCGACGACCGAGCTGCGAATCCTGTTCGAGGAGAAGCCGATCATTCGGCATTACTCGTCGAAGGAATTACCCCTGATGGCCCGCGATGCCCAGCGACTCGGCAAGGGGGCCAAGGGGATCTACTTCCTGCTCAATCCACTTCCGCCGAATTGGAACGGTGGAACAGCCAAAGACAGCGACATCGCCCGGCGACGCTGGTTGCTGATCGATTGTGATCCGAAGCGAGTTGGAACCGTCTCCTCGACCGACGCCGAGAAGGCCCTGGCCGAAGAGAAGGCGTTCGAGGTCGCGACGTTCCTGGAGTCGCAGGGATGGCCGGAGCCCGTCATCGCCGACAGCGGGAACGGTTCCCACCTGCTCTACCGCATTGACCTCCCAGCTGACGATGGGGGGCTGGTGGCTCGTGTTCTGAGAGTCCTGTCTGCGAGGTTCACTGACGATGAGGTCGACATCGATACCAAAGTCGGCAACGCGTCGAGGATCTGCAAGCTGTACGGAACCCTGGCCGCGAAGGGGAAGGACACACCCGAGCGACCGCACCGCGTATCGAAGGTCATTTCAGTTCCCGAGCCGATCGAGATCGTTCCGGTAGAGCTGCTCCGTAAGCTGGCCAGTGAAGATGAGCCGCCCCCGGCCCCGGCGGTTCTGCTCCCCCATCGGCCAGACACCGGAGGCCGTGAATCGTACGCTGTCGCGTTGGAACAGGCTCGGAGATATCTGCTGACAATGGCTCCCAGTGTCAGCGGGGATCATGGCCACGACAAACTTCTGAAGGCTGCATCGGTTCTCGTGAACGACTTCTCGCTGACCGACGCCGAAGCCTTCGATCTGCTCGTCAGTGAGTTCAACCCAAGATGTTCTCCGCCGTGGGATGAGTCGGAACTCTGGCGCAAGATCGGCGAAGCGAAGAAGAACCCACCGCATCGAGATCCGAAGGAGCGAGGCTCTCATCGGAAGTGGGCTCCTGACGACGCTGACCAGAGTGTGGCCATTGTCGTCAGACTTTCAGATGTCGAGGAGGAAGAGGTCGAATGGCTTTGGCCGTACCGTATTCCGATCGGAAAGCTGACACTGCTGGCGGGTGACCCTGGCCTAGGGAAGTCGTTCGTCACAGTGAACATGGCGGCAAGGGTCTCAACCGGATCCAGCTGGCCCGACTGCCCTGGCATCCCTCAACCCGTCGGGTCTGTGGTCATGTTCAACTGCGAGGACGATGTCGCCGACACGATTCTGCCTCGTCTGAGGCAAGCTGGTGGAAATGCTCAGAAGGTATTCTGTCTTCAGGGCGTGAGCACAACGGACAGTCAGGGGCGAAAGCAGACGCGTGGATTTACGCTTAATCGAGACCTTCCATCGCTGACGAATGTTCTGGAAGCGAATCCTGATGTTCGGCTCGTGGTCATCGATCCCATCTCTGCCTACTGCGGGGGAACGGACAGCCACAAGAACGCCGACGTTCGCGGCATGCTGGCACCGCTCGCCGAGCTGGCGAGTAAGCGTCGAGTGGCTGTCGTGATGGTGACACACCTGGCCAAGGGGACCAGCGGAAAGTCGGTTTATCGGGCGATGGGATCACTCGCGTTCACAGCTGCCGCTCGAGCTGTGTGGCATGTTGCGAAGGATAACAACGACGAGAGTCGGCGGCTGATTCTCATGTCAAAAATGAACGTCTGCCAAGAGACAACCGGCTTGGCTTACCGACTTGAGGACGGCAGGGTCTGCTGGGAGGAAGCCCCAGTCGAGATGACCGCCGACGAGCATCTGGCAACCGAGGACCGTAAGGCACGTAGTTCGACAGAGAATGGTCAAGCTGTTATCGAGGCATCCGCATGGCTACAGGACTTACTCGCAAACCAGCCACTTCCGGCAAACTGCGTGAAGGATATGGCGGATGACGCGGGGATCTCTGGTAGCACTCTGAAACGAGCCAAGCGGCGAGTTGGAGTCAGGTCGGAACGGACGGGATTCGGTCAAGGTTCAGTTGTTTGTTGGACATTACCACCGCCGGCGGTCAATCAAGATCTCACTGAAGATGAAATTGAAGAATTGAATGAGCTGTTTCCATAGACGTTCAACATTCCTGCAACTCTCCAAGTCTGAACCTCTATGCAAAATCTCAAGGGTTTCTTCATAGGGGACCGTACGGCGAGAGTGACGGAGGAGTCGAATCTCTGTGTCGGTCACCCACTTCGACACCCATTGCCCCTTGCAACCTGTTACCAAGCTTTACGGATGGCGCGCTCCCGCCTCATTCGGTATTCTCAACACCACACAGACCGGCGACAGGCTCCGAACTGTCACCCGGTCTAAACAGGAAAGCCCCTCATGGCCAGCATCGTTCACGATCCCAACGGCAAGAAACGAATCGTATTTACGTCAGCTGACGGCGTCAGAAAGGCCGTCCGCATGGGGAAGGCCAGCGAGCGGTTGGCAGAAAATCTGAAGTACCGAATCGAGCAGTTGGTCGAATCGATCAAATACTCTCGACCGTGGGACGCTGAACTTGCCCTTTGGGTCGAAGATCAGAATCCACCGCTGGCAGGTAAACTCGCCGCAGTGGGACTGATTCCCCCGCCGAAGGAGAAATCCCTATCGCAGCTTGGAGCATTTCTTTCGATCTACATGGAAGGCCGCACAGATCTGAAGCCCGCGACCAAGATCGTTCAGGGACAGGTGATCCGGGACCTCAAGGAGTTCTTCGGCGAAGCCCGTGATGTGCTGTCGATCCTGCCCGGAGATGCCGACGATTTCAAACAGTGGCTGATCGGTCGGAAACTGGCGTCAACTACGGTCCATAAGCGATTGCAGGTCGCGAGGTCGCTCTTTCGTGCGATGTGTCGCCGGAAGATGATTCAAGAGAACCCATTCGAGGGCGTAAAAGCGACAGCGTCAGGAATCGCAGACAGGCAACGATTCGTGACGCGAGAAGAGATCGATCGTGTCTTGGAGGCATGTCCCGATCAGGACTGGCAGATGATCCTGGTTTTGGCTCGTTATGGGGGGCTGCGTTCGCCGAGCGAGACGCTGTCACTCCGTTGGCAGGACATCGACTGGGCTGCAAACCGAATTATTGTTCAGAGTCCGAAGACCGAGCACCACGCGGGCAAAGCGTATCGGGTAATTCCACTCTTTCCTGAGCTTCGACCATATCTGGAACGGGCGTTTGAAGCAGCACCGGACGGGGCCGAGTTCGTTGTCCATGCCCGCTTTCGGAAAGGGGCGATGGGGCCAGCGGGCTGGCTGAATTCAAATCTGCGGACCACTTGCCTGAAGATCATCCGCAGGGCAGGGCTACAGCCCTGGCCCCGAGTGTTTCAGAATCTGCGAGCCAGTCGAGAGACGGAACTCGTGGAGGTGTATCCTGTTCACGTAGTGACTGCTTGGCTGGGAAATACCCCCAAGGTCGCAATGCGGCACTACTTGATGACCACGGATGAACACTTCGACTCAGCCGTTCGAGGCGAAGAAAAAGTGGCGCGCAATGCGGCGCAGTACACGTCAGAAACGGTAGAAATCGGACTGCAAGTCACTGGGCCAGAAAACGAAAAAGCCCCGGAATTACCGGGGCTTTCGTCGAATTGCGGTTTCTTGCGAAACGCTGTAGTTGCGGGGACAGGATTCGAACCTGCGACCTCGAGGTTATGAGCCTCGCGAGCTACCGGGCTGCTCCACCCCGCGTTGTGTTCACCAGTCGAGCGAGTCGCTGGTGAGATGAGAACTATATCGGTTCAAACTGGGAAGTCCAGCAGCATTCTCGAAGTATTGTCCGGGAATGCCAGTGGATACGCAGAAAGCCCAGGTGGGTCACCTGGGCTTCGAGCTGTGTGTTGATGTGTGGCCGTTGCGCAAGACACACTCCCACCACCGGAGTTCACGGCGGGACATGTTCAAGTCGTTGCAAGACTCACAGCTGCAGCGTTAGATCACGCCGCCGTGTGTGCGATAGGGGGTCGCCAGATCGGGCAGGTCAAAGCCCCAGATCCGGTCCCAGATTTCTGGAATGTGCCGGTAGGATTCCGACTGATAGATCAACTGACGTACGCGGAAGTCAGGATTGGGGCTCCAGATCGGCACAATACAGCCGACCTGAATACTCATGAGAAGCGCGAACAGCAGACTTGTGGTGATCTTACGCATTGGAGAGTTCCTCCCTGACTCCGGTCGGCATCGCAATTCAGTGAGAGCGGTAATCGCACTTCCGAATCGCGGCGGTCGGTTGACCGCATGCTCACAACGCTCCGGCGTTGTGTTCCCGGATTCCCCAGAGGGGAGACTTACTCCATCGTCGTCGAAGAACCATCCTGTACAGGTGGTTGCGACAAAGAAGGAGTGTCTGTCACTGAACTTCCCACGTCGAGGTCATCGTCGTCATCGTCTGCTTCGAAGTTGCCTTCCGGAAGGATCGCTCCCCTCTTCTCCAGCAGGAGGACTTGTTCCTCCATCTCTTTGCCGGGCTTAAAGGTTACGACGTACTTCTCGGCGACTTCCACGCGTTCTCCGGTGCGAGGATTACGAGCCTTGCGGGCCGCTCTCTTCTTCACCTCGAAAACTCCGAAATTGCGCAACTCGATTCGATGCCGAGAGTCATCCACCAAGGTGGCGATGATTGCCTCGAACGTCTTCTGGACCACTTCTTTGGTCTTCAGTTGAGTCAGGCCACACTCTTCGGAAATCGTTTTGACAATTTCTTTCTTCGTCACGACGACGCTCTCCCGCAGTCGAACCGCTGGAATCTGACAGACACTTGTCGTCCCATGTTACTGGAACCACGTCCCAAGTGTATTGCCAACTTCAAGTTAGTGTCAAGATGCGGGTGTGTGAGGAGTTCAGGTGTCCGCCAGAGAGTTCCTACGAATGAACTCTCAAACGGTACAATCCGAGCCAAACTCAATATCGGTCGAGTCGCACCGACGAAATCAGCAAAACTGGAATAATCGTTAAATGTTACCTAACCAGTATCGCTGTTCTGCGGCGTTAACTCTTTATCGGAAAACGTTTTACTTAAATATCACAGGCGTCTGACTGGGTCTGAATGACCTCCAGGGAGTGCAGTTTTCCCTGTCCAGCCCCCGGGCACACATCGCAAGTCCTTTTCCAGGAAGTGGTAGTGTCAATATTTGACGGCCAGAATGGCCATGTTCGGCATTGGATTGGGCGGTCTGCGTAAATCTGGCAACCACGAGTCTGGGGGTCAAGGAAGACACAGTCACCGTTTGGATAGTCGCGCAGACTCCAACGATTTCCGATCAGTTTGGTGTGCAAAAGTCGGACTTCTCCGACCGTTTTTTCCAGGGCCGATGCAATTTGGTTGAGTTCCTCGTCCGTAACCCAGACTGCTCCAGGGCCCCCGGTACAGCAATCTCCACACTGAGTACATTCAAATTTCAGACCTTCTGAGTACCACGGCAGCTGTTTGGCTCCAACAGTTCTATCGCCAGATTTATTAGAACCATCGTTACCGTGCGTCTGACCGTCCGGAAGCGAATGACTGCCAGTATCGGCTTGATTCGTATCGTTGTTCTGACCGGGTCTGATCGGCACTTCTGTCGTCTCCGTGCAATTGATCGCGTTGTTGAATCTCTTGATGCAATCTCGCATCACAGCGTGACCTAGGGTTCATCGGATGTCCGAACTCAAGGAGGTGGACGGACAAATGCATGAGGCTCCGCGAGGGATTAGGTTATGCTGGTGCTCAGTCGCAAACAGGATGAAAAGATCATCATCGGTGACTCAATCACGTTGATGGTCGTCGCGATTCAAGGTGACAAGGTTCGTCTGGGCATCGAAGCCCCCAAGGATGTCTCCATACACCGTGAAGAAGTGTATCAGGCGATCCAGCGGGAACGACACGACCACGAGCCTCAGGATTCTTAATCCGTTCTGGATGTCCTGATTCGCTCGGATCGGCTTTCTTCCGTGTGAAATCAAACACCCCGACTTGGTCGACCTCATCATCTGAGATGGGCCAGGGCGGGGTTAGGTTTTTTGGTAGACCACTCCGGTATCAATCCGCTGAAACCCCGCTGAGACCAAGGCCCGGACTGCCATCGGGCTGCTGTCGGGGGCGTGGATTTCCGCGTGATGGAAGTGGTCCTGGCGCAAGCTGCGAACCACCTCAATCAGCAGCGTCTGACCGTATCCCTGGCCGCGACAGCTGGGAGCGACCCGCATGTCGACGATGCCGACCGACCGGTTCTGCCAGGCATCTTCGTAGTGGTCCAGCGGTGTGACGCTGACGCTGGCGATCGGCTCGCCGGTGCGTTTCATCTTCAGGCAATAGCGAACAGAATCTGTCCGCCCCAAATGCGTGTAGTACCACCAGTTTGGTGACTCCGACGTTTCGAGAGTCACCAACTCCGTTTGCCGCCGGATCAGCACACTGCGCATCGTCGTCGGGTCACGTGGTACAGTCAGGTCCCGCTGATAGACACCGTGCTTTTCGAACTCGGTGTACCCCAGCTTCTGCAGAAACGGCTGTCCGAGCGGATCGCTCAGCAGGAATCCCGAAGGACGGCACCCTCCGTAAAGTCCAAAGAAAAATGGATCGAGTCCACGTGCCGGACCTGCCAGAATCCGCTCGACCGAATTCTCCTGCAGGTAGGTTTCAGCCCTGTGGATCAGCTCAGTCCCGATTCCTTTTCGCCGATAGGCGGGAGCCACGACGACCGCACAAATCACGCCGGTCGTTCGATCAAGCTGAGAGCGATCTTCCGTGGCCCCAAAGCCGGAGTGAACCAGCCCTACGATTTCCTGGCCGTCCAAAGCAATCGTGAGACCAGCGGGATCAAAGTATGGCTGGCCGTAATTCAGATCTTCAAACGCATCGATGGAACGGGGTAAGGCCGCTCCGCGTCCCATCTGGCTTTCGCACCAGAGCTTCCAGATCCCGGGGGGATCGAAGTTTCGGAAGCAGCGGTACTCGATCAAGGATCGACTCCTGTACGTCACAGACGGCGATGCAGCGGCGACAGCTGATTACTTCGCGGCAGCAATCACATCGTCGGCCGTCATGTGCAGTTCTTTCATGACGGTGTCGCCGGGGGCGCTGATGCCGAAACGATCGATGCCGATGATCGTCCCTTCGTCGCCCACGTACTTCCACCACAGACCGCTGACGCCCGCCTCGATGGCGATTCGCTTCTTGCAGCTCTTGGGAAGCACTTCGTCGCGGTAGGCCTGCGGCTGGCGGTCAAAACGCTCGAAGCAGGGGAGCGAGACGACTCGCGTCCCGGGGCCCAGTTGTTCCGAGGCCTTCATGACGTGCTGCAGTTCGCTACCCGTGGCCAGCAGGATCTTGTCCAGCTTGGCGGTTTCCTTCTTCGCGATGTAGCCGCCGAGGGCGACCCCTTCGCGGCGCGTCTTGACGGGGATCGAGTTCTGCGAGGGAATGTTTTGGCGGGTCAGCAGCAGAACCGTGGGGCCATGAGTCTTCTGCAGGGCAGCTGCGAAGGCACCGGCGGTCTCTTCCGCGTCACCGGGGCGAATCACGTCCAGGCCGGGGATGACACGGAGTCCGCTGCAAGTTTCGACCGGCTGATGGGTGGGGCCGTCTTCACCGACACCGATCGAATCGTGCGTGAAGATGTAAAGTGTCGGCAGGTGAGCCAGCGCTGCCAGGCGAATTGATGGTCGCAGATAGTCGGCGAAGACCGCGAACGTCGCGCCGCTGGCCCGGAAGATGCCGTCGTAGGCGATCCCGTTCATGATCGCGCCCATGCCGTGTTCGCGAATTCCGAACCAGATGTTCCGACCGTCAGCTGTGCCCGACTGGGGCTCGAAGTCCTTGCCCCCCTTGATGTAGTTCTTCGTCGAGCCGTACAGGTCAGCACTGCCGGTGACCAGCGTGGGTATGGCCTTGGCAATCGGCTGCAGCACATCGCTGCCCGCCTGCCGCGTGGCGATCTTTGCATCGGCAGGGAATTCGGGGATCAGGTCAAGCAGGTTGGCGGGAACCTTCCCGGCAACAGCGTCGGCCAGCAACTGAGCCTTGTCAGGATTGGCCTTCGACCAGGCAGCGAAGGTCTTTTGCCAAACGTCGTATTTAGCTGCAAGTTCCTTCTGATGTCCGGAAAAGAAGGTTTTCACCTTGTCCGAGACGTAGAAGTGTTCGGCAGGCAGGCCCAGGCCTTTGCGGGCCGCATCAGAGAACTTGGCTCCGCCTTCGCCGTGACCCGCAGCTGTACCAGCCACTTCGGGAATGCCGCGAGCAATCTGTGTCTTGGCAATGATCAGCTTCGGACGACCGTTGTCGTTCTTCTTGGCAGTTTCTACTGCCTTGACCACGGCGACAATATCGTGACCATCGATCGTCACGGCATCCCAACCCATTGCCGTAAACCGGGCAGCTGTGTCGCCGCTCTGAGTCTTGATTGCCATCGCGTCGAGGGTGACATCGTTGGAGTCGTAGATCAGGATCAGATTGTCGAGCTGGAAGTGCCCCGCGAAGGCTGCAGCTTCGTAAGCGACACCTTCCTGCAGGCATCCGTCACCAGCCAGAGCGATGATGTGCTGGTCAAAAATCTTGTGCTCAGCGGTGTTGAAGTGAGCCGCCGCCATCTTCGCGGAAACGGCGTAACCCGCAGCGTTTCCGACTCCCTGTCCCAGCGGACCCGTCGTGGCTTCGACGCCGACTGTTTCACCGAACTCCGGGTGGCCGGGGGTCTTGCTGTGCAGCACGCGGAAGTTCTTGACCTCTTCCAGCGGCAGGTCGTAACCCGACACGTGCAACCAGCTGTAGAGGAACATGCTGCCATGCCCCGCCGAGAGAATGAACCGGTCGCGGTTCAACCACTTGGGATCGGAGGGGTTGTAGCTCAACGCCTGGCCGAACAATGCGGCACCGACTTCGGCCGCTCCCAGCGGAAGTCCCAGATGTCCCGACGAACACTTATGAACCGCATCGATTGCCAGCCCCCGGGCGATGTTGGCAGCTTCCGCGAGAACGTCAGTCGGGAGTGTACTCATGTCGTTATAGGTGGTGCTGAAGAGGGATGCGGAGCAATAGCGAATTCGCCCCAGGAGCGCGAGGCAAAACCAAGCGGAATGCTAACGCTGCCGGGACATGGTCGCAACCAACGTTTCGCTGTCGAAGACCGAACATCGGTTTGATGTGGTGATGCGTTGTCAGTCGTCCATTCTCAGTTTTCAGACAGGTCAAACGCAGTGTTGATCAAAGGTCCACAGCGGTCGTTAGCGGCGTTCGATCACGGACCCTGACTGGAGTGGATCACGCCGACGAAGCATGGTGAGGCAGAGTCCCGTGAGAGCCATTGCGCAGACGGTGAAGATGATCTGATTCGGTGTCCGGCCGGTCCATTGTCTCCATGGCCAGCCATGCCCGAAGAATTCCGTATTCAATCCAAAGAACGTGAATGTGGTCAGAAGCAGAGCCACGGCTGCAAACGATCTGGTCGATTGCTTGTGGTGACCTCGAATCATCAGCTCGATTGCGGCGTAACTTAAGATCGCCATGGGGATGGCCACGATGACGAGCCAGCCTGTTCCCGAGGAAAAGTGTGGCGTATCCGAATAATTGAATGCCCTGATTGATTTGGCCACGATGGGAGCGGCGACAATCGGAAGGACCATCAGATAGGGCCAGGCTCGACCACTGCAAATGGCTGCGGCCGGAATTAATGTCATGAGCAATCCGCCCGAGGTGTATCCACTGACAATATGACCGCCAGTACCCAGCGTGGCCTGCTCCGAGGCAATGAGCAGCACCCCATGGAAGACGCACAACGCGGCTTCCCACGAGGGCGTTAAGGAGACAGCCGGCTGCGGGCATTCGCTTGGGATCAAACGGCAATTCAGCCAGACTCCCATTCCCAGAACTGCTCCCCAGATCATCCCGAAGGCAGTCTCCATCATGTTCCACCAGTTGAAGTAGCCGAACCAGTCCTTCCAGGCACCCGTGGCAAATGCCTCGCTGTTCCAGGCGTGATATGCCTGAATACATTGCCCACCGGGGAATCCGAGCATGCCTCCCAAAATCGCAAAGAGTCCCAACCGCAGAGCGAGGCGATCGTTTCGAAAGAGCCTGACATAAACCAGAAGGCCCACCAGAGCGAACAGCAGTCCCCCCCAGACTTCCCGGCGGGGCTTCAGGTCAGCGCCCGGTTCAAATTCCCAGCTGTCAGAGAAATAGATCGTGGGCAGGATCTTGTTGGCCGGATCAAAGGGCGAGTTCAAAACCGCGACACCCAGTCGAGACAATCCCAACAGGACCAGAATCAGGACG
>QWOR01000371.1 GCA_003669575.1 Planctomycetota bacterium
CGTCCGCTGGTTCAATTTCTGGCTCAAGGGGCAGGACAACCAGGTCGATCGCGACCCCGCAGTACAGTACTACGTGATGGGGGCGGTCGGTGAACCGGAGGCTCCGGGAAACGTCTGGCGCGAGGCGAATGACTGGCCGATCGACAGCACGCCGACATCGTATTACCTGCACCTCGATAAAGGCCTGACCACGAATGGGCCGACAGAGCCCGACGCGGTGGTCAGCTATCTGGCTGACCCGCTGCATCCGGTCAACATCCCGAACCCTCGAGGTTTTCCGGGAGCAGCGGACGCACGGCATGTGGAGGAACAAGCTGAGGTGCGGACCTTCACGACCGAGACGTTAGCTTCGCCCGTTGAGTGGACGGGGATCGTGAAGGCCGAACTCTTTGTCACTTCGACTGCGAAGGACAGCGACTTCATCGTGCGGGTGAGTGATGTGTACCCGGATGGGCGTTCGATCCTGCTGGTCGATTATGTTCGCCGTGGCCGCTACCGCGAGGGGTATGAACGCGAGATCTTCTTCGAGCCAGGCAAGGTCGAGAAGGTCGCCTTCGATGTGGGGTGGATCAGCCAGATCTTCGCGAAGGGCCACCGCATTCGCGTCACTGTCACGAGTACCGGAGCTCCGTTCTATGAACCGAATCCGAACACGGGTGAACCGTTGACTCTGGAGTTCCCGGCCAAGACCGAGGTCTCGACGATTGGACTGCAGGTCAATACGCAACATGCCTCGCGGGTGATTGCCCCGCTGCAGGAGTAAGCCGAGGGGGGGGGCAGAAAGACGGGGAAAGAGGGAACACTAATAGCCACTCATTGACACTGATCCGGACTCACATGGAGCTTCAAGTCTCTCATGCGATCCCTCTGCACAAATCTCTCTGTATCAGTGAAGATTAGTGGCTATTAGTGTTCCCAATTTCCTCTCCTTTGTGCTTTCCGTGCTTCACTATTGTTCCTCCTCATTCTGATCGCGAAACCTGCCCACCAAAAGCAAAAACCCTCGACCGGCTGGCCGAGGGTTCTTGTATTCCTGAGGTGGGAATCTCGACTTATGTCGTCGGCACGGACTGGATCGTCTTCAGCACGCGGGAGACGATCTTGTAGGGGTCACCCTGCGAGTTGGGACGACGGTCTTCGAGGTAACCCTTGTAAGCGTCGTTCTTGACGAACGAGTGCGGAATACGGATCGAAGCACCACGGTTGGCCACACCGTAGTTGAACTTGTCGATCGACTGGGTTTCGTGCAGACCGGTCAGACGCAGATGGTTGTCTGGACCGTAAGCAGCGATGTGCTCTTCCTTGTACTTGTCGAACGCAGCCATGAGCTTCTCGAAATAAGGCTTGCCACCCTTCTCTCGCATGTAAGCGGTCGAGAAGTTGCAGTGCATCCCCGAACCGTTCCAGTCGAGGTCCTTGCCCAGCGGCTTGCAGTGGAAGTTGATGTCGATGCCATACTTTTCGCACAGTCGAATCAGCAGGTAGCGGCCCATCCACATGTCGTCGCCGATCTTCTTGGATCCCTTGGCGAAGATCTGGAATTCCCACTGTCCCTTGGCGACTTCGGCGTTGATGCCTTCGAGGTTGATGCCAGCGTCGAGACAGATGTCGATGTGTTCTTCAACGATCTGACGAGCGATGTCACCCACATTGTTGTAGCCGATACCGGTGTAGTATGGGCCTTGTGGAGCTGGGTAGCCTTCGACCGGGAAGCCGAGTGGGCGGCCATCCTGATAGAAGAAGTATTCCTGCTCGAGACCGACCCAGAGGTCGTCCGAGTCAGCGATCGTGGCCCGGAAGTTCGACGGATGCGGAGTCAGGTCCGGCATCAGAACTTCGCACATGACCAGATAGCCGTTCTTGCGGGTACTGTCTGGGTAGAACGCGACTGGCTTCAGGACGCAGTCCGAGCTCTTGCCTTCAGCCTGTTTGGTCGAGCTTCCGTCGAAGCCCCACAGGTCGAGGTCAGCCAGAGACTTCGGCTCCTTGTCTACAATCTTGGTCTTGCTGCGGAGGTTTGGCTCCGGGGTGTAACCGTCCAGCCAGACATACTCCAACTTGTACTTCGACGACGAACTCATCAATGTCTCCAGATCAAAAATCGCAGGGCGAGGCGTCTGCATGCATTCCGGACGGCGGGGACAATCCCCGTCCGATTGCCGAAGTCAACTGATCCTCCGCTCATCCGGGATGCGTTTATGATGCCCCGGCGACGGTCAGTCAACTGATGCCGACCATTTTTGAGAAGGGCCCGTGCCCAACTCTTGGGCAGTCTTGCTTGCATGCCTTGCACTTCGTGAGGTGTGAAACCTTACGAAACCTCAAGTTTTGCGTTTTCGAGCAGAGACTGCCACTTTCAATAGCAAAAATTGCAAACGATGTGCCAGTAGATTTGGAACTCCTGTTCGTGAGATGCGCCCCCACGATTGCGCTGACTAAGGCATTCGGTTACGTGGGCATGGCAGCTTGGCGGAGTGGCAGAGGGTTTGGCTGCCACAGACATTGAACGGAGCTTTCCCGGCCCGCTGACAGGGATCCGTCGTCGGTAAAGTCATTCACCTTTCGAAATCAGCCGAATCGAGGTAACTTCATATGATACAGATGGTTGGCGTTTGCCTGGTCCGCCGGTCCGGAATACTTTCTTCAGAATCTGACGCACTCTCATGGACATTCTGTCACAAGCCACATTGAACTGGACCAGTCTCCTGGAGCAACTGTCCCAGCTGTCTACGTCGGTGATCGTGGTGTTGTTCGGTCTGCATTTGGGGCTCTTTTTTATCTTGTGGGTCTGGTCCAAGCGGGACTTCCGGGTGATCGCTTCGGCGCTGTTCGATTTCACGAAGGGTCTTAAGAACCAGAGCCTGCTCGACTCCAATTCGCATCTGGGGGACCAGATCGAAGTCTTCCTGGCCGATGTCAACGATGTGCTGGACGATCCGAAACGGGCCGCCGACCGGCGATCGCTCCTGCTCCGGATGCAGGTGCTCGACGAGAAACGCAGCTATCTGCAATCGATGTCGTTTGAGACGGTCTATAACAGTGCACGGACGATGATCGAGGCCTACCCGCTGGCGGGGGTGCTGGGCACGATGCTGGCGATCGGAGCGGCTCTCAACACCAAGACGAATGGTCAGGCGGCAACGGTCGCTCAGGTGGTCGAGCGATTCGGCGAGGCGATCTGGTGTTCGTTTGCCGGGCTGATCTCGGCCATCATTCTGATGTTCATTAACAGCTGGCTCGAGCCGTCGTTCAATCGGCTGACAGAGGATCGCAAGCTGGTTCGGGAGACGATCGGTCGGGCTAAGCGAGAGTTGACGCTGTCAGCTGCCAAGGCGGGGGAGAGCGTCGAATGATCACCCGACGTCGACTCACTCTGCAGATCACTCCGATCCTCGACATGCTGTTGATCGTGCTGTTCATGCAGTTTCTGGATATCAAGGAACGAGCGGCTGCCCTCGAGGCTCAGGCGAGTACTTCCGCCGCTTCCGTCGCAGAAATGGGGAACCAGCTCAAGGTCGCGGAGACAGCAGCGACTGATGCCCAGAAGCTGGTCGACCGGGTCCAGGAGCAGCAGGCCGCAGTGGCCCGTATGCTCGGTGAAGTCTTTCGCCTGACTCCGGATGAGACGAAGAAGTTTGTTCAGGAAATGAAGGCCCCCAACCTGGCAGGCCCCTCGTCTGCCGTGGAAGCTCAGCTCAAAGAGTTCGCCGATGGATCACCCGAGCCGATCTTGCAGCACCTTCTGACTTATGACGAGATCCGCAAACGCTGTGATGTGTGGGAGCTGTTCATCGACGCCCAGAACGTCGCCCACCTGAATACCGGTGACCGGGAACGCGAATTGAGGGTGAACCTGAGCGGCTCGGAGGACGCTGATATCGAGCGGTTTTCCGTCGAACTGGAAACGGCCTACCGCAGCCTGCCGCAGCCGAAGCATCTGGTCATTCTGATGCTGACCTACGACCGCGGAGCCCGGCTGACCGTGACCGAAGGGATCTCCGCCGCCTTGCCGAAGATCGTCGACCGATTGACCAATGCAAGTACGGGACTGACACGGTTTGAGTATGCCGATCTGGGGGTACGTCGGGTACCGGTGACAGGAGAGAAGTGAGGGCGGAAGGGCGAGCTTTTCTGTTTTTTTTTCGGAGACGCTGTGGTGCGATAGGGACAGAAAGGAATGTCTGTCCTACTTGAGCGGAATTGGCTCCATCAACATCTTCAGTCGAACAGACATTCCTGTCTGTTCTTTCTTCCCGCTCGATGTTCCTCAGACGGCGACCTTCGTAAAGTGTGGGTTCGACAATCGTCTTTTTCTCCGAAAAAGACCACGGAGATTCTCCTTCCTCGGCGAAGCCACTAGATGTTCCTCATCGACACCCATGCCCATCTCGACGAGCAATCGTTCGAGGCTGACTTTGAAGAAGTGATTCAGCGTGCTCAAGCGGCCAGCGTAAAGGGCATGGTGACGATCGGGATCACGCTCGACTCGTGCCGCCGGGCGATGGCTCTCGCCGAGAAGTACCCTACGGTGCGGTCCGCCGTCGGCATCCATCCGAACTACGTGTCGCAGGCGGCATTCGAGGATTGGGGCCTGATCTGCGAGATGGCAAAACACCCACGCGTTGTGGCGGTCGGCGAAACCGGCCTCGATCGTTACTGGGACCATGCGCCGCTGGAATTGCAGGTCGAGTACTTTGAACGGCACATTGCGTTGTCCCGCGAGATCGGTAAGCCGTTTATTGTCCATTGCCGGGAAGCGGAGCCAGAAACGCTGGAGGTTCTCAACCGGGCCGCACAGGTGGGGCCGCTGAACGGGATCATGCATTCATTCTGCGGCAGCCCGGAAACAGCGGCCCGCTGCGTTGAGCTGGGAATGATGCTCTCGTTCTCCGGGATGATCACTTACAAGAAGAACGAGGCCCTGCGGCAGCTGGCCGCGAGTGTCCCGCGAGATCGCTTGATGGTTGAGACCGACTGCCCGTATCTGGCCCCGACTCCCCATCGCGGCAAACGCAATGAACCGGCCTTTGTGCAGCAGACCGCGAAAGTGCTCGCTGAAGCGTGCAACCTGACACTGCCCGAGATGGCAGAGTTGACGACAGACAACGCAAAGCGGATCTTTCAGTGGTTGGAGTAGTTCCCGCGAAACCATAGCGTGGTTTCGAGAGTACATTTCAAACGGTGGCTGTTATTCAACTTCTTCTGCCCGATGGACCTCCTGCTTAGAGTCTCGCCATGTCACTTCGAGTTTGCTGTTCAGCCTGGTTGCTGGTGCTGACCCACTGCATGGCCTCTGTTTCGCGGGCCGAAGACGCCATCGACCGTTTCACGGCGAAGCGGCTGGAAAAGGTCCACCAGTCACTCGTCGCACTAAAGTCTGCCCGCAAGGACATCCCCCGTACTGGCCCACTACAGGAGTACCGGGCCAACATGCACGTCCACTCGGCCTTCTCCCACGACAGTCGCGGCACGATCGAGGAGATCGTCGCAGCTGCAAAGAAGGCGGGGACGCAGGTGCTGATGTTCACCGAGCATCCGGCCCCGCACTACGACTTTGTGATCGACGGGCATCAGGGAATGAAGGACGGCGTATTGTGTATCCCCGGGGCCGAGTTGAAGGGGATGCTGGTCTACCCACGCGAGAGCGTGAAGACTGTTGAATCGCTGGAGGCGAAAGATCTCTCCAATCACGTCCGCGGCCGGAACGGGATGACGTTCCTCTCGCACCTCGAAGAACGCATGGACTGGGAGATCGCGGGTCTGACCGGGAACGAGATCTACAACACTCACGCCGATGCCAAGGACGAGAAGCGGTTCTTCTCGTCCGCCAAGAATCCGGTGTGGTTGCTCAGCTCGGCTCCGCTGTTCGAGAAGTACCCGCAGGAGTCGCTGCTGACTCTGCTCGACTACCCGGAGAACTACCTCAAGCGGTGGGACGAACTGTGCCAGATCGCCCCGCATACCGGCGTGTCGGCGAACGACTCGCACCAGAACATCGGACTGAAGATCAAACTCGCCGAGGGGGGCCGGGCCAAGGTTGAGGATGCGCTGGGTGAGGAGTTGATCACCCTGGATGCCAAAATCATCAAGGCCATCAAGCCCTACCCCGACACTACCCAGGTTGGCGACACGATCTTCAAGCTCCAGCTCGACCCCTATGAGAACAGCCTGCGGCATGTGGGCACGCACATCCTGGCGACGGAACTGACCCGCGATGCGATCTGCGAGGCCCTCGAACGCGGGCGGGCCTTCGTCGCCTTCGACGGGATCGCCGATTCCCGAGGCTTTGACTTCGCAGCTGTGCAGGGCGACCAGCGGTTCGAGATGGGAAGCCGTGTTGCTCCTGGCGAGGGACTCAAGCTCGTCGGCAAGTCCCCACTCCCGGGCCATTGGCGGCTCTTCCGAAGCGGCCAAATGATCCAGGAATCCGACGGTGAGCAGTTTGAGTCTCCTGTGACCGAACCCGGTAACTACCGCGTTGAACTCTGGCTCGAAGTGGCCGGGGAAAGGAAACCGTGGGTGTTGTCGAATCCGATCTACGTACGAAAGTAAACCCGAGGTTGCAGCACCGGGGAGCGGCTCGCCCGCTCGATTGTGTGACCGTCAGTTCGGCGGGGTGTCGATTGACGGCATCACGTTGGAACGGTGTCGTTCGTGAGTTTTGTGAATAAATATACGCTAAGGTTGATGTCGCGAAGGTTCCAGGTTTCGATCTGAAATCGTGATCGTGTTAGACTGGATTTCAGTTGCACGTAAGTTCTCCGTCTCCACTGCGAAGGCCTCTCATGAATCGTTGGTTCGCCCTGGCTGTTGTGCTTCTGTTTCCGGCTCTGACGAAGAGTGAAGACTCCGCTGACATCATCTATCACGGTGGTGACATCGTGACCATCGATGATACCCGACCGATGGCGGAAGCCCTGGCAGTGAAGGACGGCAAGATTCAGGCCGTGGGTGCCAAGGCGGATGTCCTGAAACTCAAGGGAGCCTCGACAAAGGTGGTCGACCTTGGCGGGCGGACCTTGCTGCCGAGTTTCATTGACGCTCACTCGCACTACATCAACTCTCTGCTGGTTGCCAACCAGTGCAAGCTCTACGCCCCGCCTGCGGGACCGGGCAAAGACGTTCCGAGCATCGTGGCGGAACTGAAGAAGTTCGCAGCTGCCCGGAAGATCCCCAGGGGCGAGATGATCATCGGCTATGGCTATGACGAGAACGTCATGCCCGGCGGTCGGCATTTGAACCGGGATGATCTCGATGCGGCGTTTCCTGAGAATCCAGTCCGAGTCGATCATGTGTCGATGCACGGGACCGTGCTGAACAGCCTCGCCCTGAAGAAGTATGGAATCTCAGCCGAAACCAAAACTCCCCCGGGGGGCGTGATCGTGCGGAAGCCCGGGACGAATGAACCCTATGGATTGATTATGGAGACTGCCTTCCTGCCGGTCATTACTCAAGTCACCCCGATGACGCCGGAACAGGAAATCGAGTGGACCAAAGCCGGACAGATGCTCTACGCCGAGGCTGGAATTACGACTGCTCATGAAGGGGCAACTCATCTGTCACAGATCCAGACCATTCGCCGGGCGGCCGAGGCGGGGGTCCATCTGATTGATGTCATTGCGTACCCGTTTATCACCGATGTCGATGCGGTGATCGAAGAAGTTCCAGTCTCCCAGTGGGGCAAATACCAGAACCGCTTCAAGATCGGCGGCGTCAAGATCACAGCTGACGGGTCTCCGCAGGGGCGGACCGCGTTCTTCACGACATCCTATCTGTTGGGCGGGCCAGGGGGAGAGCCGTTCTGGACCGGCGAGCTGACCTTCCCGCAGGACACGCTGAATGCGATGGTGAAGAAGGTCTACGACCTGGGCGTACCGTTGAACATTCACGCCAACGGGGACGCTGCGATCGATGCCATCATCCGAGCTCATGAGCACGCGGCCAAAGATGACCTCGAGAAAGACCGGCGTACGACGCTGATTCATGCCCAGTTCACGCGCAAGGACCAGATTTCGAAATACGTGAAGTACAATCTACATTTATCCTATTACACATTGCATACCTACTATTTCGCCGAGGCACATATCGCCAATCGTGGCGAACGGCAGGCGATGAACATCAGTCCGATGCGTGACTCGATCGACGCCGGGATTCATCCGACCAATCACACCGACTTTGTCGTTGTCCCGCTCGATCAGCTGTTCATGCTCTGGTCAGCTGTGAATCGCGTGTCACGGGCCGGAGCTGAGATCGGACCCGATCAGCGGATCACTCCGCTGGAGGGCCTGAAGACGATGACCCTCTGGGCCGCCGAACAATACGGCGAGCAGGCGACCAAGGGCTCGTTGGAAGTCGGCAAGCTGGCCGACCTGCTGATCCTCGACAAAAACCCGCTGACAGTCGCCCCGATGTCGATCAAGGACATCAGGATCATCGAGACGATCAAGGAAGGGAAGGCGATCTACCAGCGTAGTGAGTGATCAGGTCAGGCTCTCACTGACAACTTATGATCGAGAGACACTTGGAATGTTCTGGGATGATCCGGCACAGCCAGACTCCCTGCGATTGATCTGCTTAATTGATATCACAGTGTTGGGGCATCATTCAGCGATTCCTGAAACGATCTGTGGAAACTCCGTGCGGGCAGCGCTGGAGGTTCCCGAAAGTCAGTGGGGCCAGAGGTCCTCAGTGTGAGTGGAAATGCTTCGTTTTGACGGGTCGCGTCTCCGATGGGCTTTCGCCCGATGAAGACATAGTATGGGACCCGAATCAACGGCGCATAAGGCATGGCCCCTTTGCCCTCCTCGATAGAGATTGTCTCAAACCGGCTCCGCAAATAAGGGAGGTGATCGGGGCTGGGTTGGACGTTGTCATTTCCAAACCAGAGGGGCACCAGATTGCGAGTCATCCACCCGTGACGACGTAGTCCCTCTTCGGGGTATTTTCGAGAGATATAGAAATCGACGACTGCAATCTGCCCGCCTGGCCTCAACAGGGACCAGGCATGATCGAGCGCGCGAAACCAGTCGGGAATCATCGTCAGCGAGTACGAGAACGAGACGATATCGACCTGCTCCTCAGGAGGGACGAAACGAGTGCCATCGGCGAGGACAGCATGCGTATTCTTCCACCCCTGACTGGCGATTCGCTCCTCGGCGACCTGGAGGAGTGGCCGGCACAGGTCGACCAGATACATCGTCTTGAGCTGGGTTCTGCGGTGGGCCAGGTATTCCGCGTTCTCTCCCGTTCCCGCTCCGATGTCGACCCAGACCCCGCGGTCCGGGATCTCGACTCGGTCGATCATTGCTTTGCGTCCATGAAGCAGCCGCGAGCGGAATGAGTCATAGTCACGGGCCTGGCCCTCGTAAAAACTGTTGAGTCGATCCGCGTGGGACCGGCCCCGCACTCGCTTAAAGAGCAGGTGCCAGAGTATTCGGAGATCGTTATTTCCTGTGTGGTGACTCATACTCATTCCACATGTCCCGGCATATTGGCGGTAATGACGTTTCATCTTGTCAGCACGTTCTCCCGATGCGGGAGTCGGACGACTGGACGAGAATTCAATTCAGATCGGCGATGTAGAAACTGCCGTAGGTGTTCACGCGGTCTTTCTGATGGAGTTCCGCAGCCAGTTCCGGATGATGCGTCAGGATCTCGCCCACGTCCCGGACCCCACTCTCGGTCTGGACCCGAATGGGGTTGATGAAGTCCGAGTTGAACCCCGCACTACGCCATAGCACGCGCGCCCCAGACGCCGCGCGATTCACGATGGCCTGCCACTCTCGTGCCAAGACATCGCGACGATGCTCGGAGAGCCAGTCCATGTGATCCAGGAGCACAAACCGATCAATTGGATGTTCGATCTTGTTGAGGTAGCCCAGCACGGAATCAGTCCGGATGGTGAACGACTCGTGAGCACACTTCAGCTGCGAGAAGTTCTCCTCTTTCAGGTACTCCGGGCAGCAATCCGGAGAGTATTCCCCACGGAGATAGACTCTCCAGAAGTAGTTGTCCGACAGGCTGGTCTGAGTGAGGACCTGCTCGATGCGGTCGATGATGAACTGAACGATTCCCCCGGGATACTGCCGGTCGAGTTGCTGTCGCTGACTGCGGGGGACACCGAGCATCGCCAGCGTGGTGTCCCGCCGCAGCAGGAAACGTACCAGAGGACGGAAGACCTTTTCGGTCAACCGGAACTCCTGGTAGATCTTCTGTTGTTCGCTGAGGGACTGAGCATCGAGTAACGATTCCACGACGCCGCGGAGTTTTGCGATCTTGTTGACATACCCATTGACTAACCAGGCAAACGTTCCCGAGGAGCCTCGGAAGTAGAAGCCTCGTCGTTTCAAGTGGCCCGCAAAAAAGGAGTGACCTCGGCGGTCCCAGATGGCCTGAGTCTCTTCGGTCAGGTGGGGGCGCATGGCCCGGTATTGAGTGGGCCAGTTCGTCGACCGACCTCGGCCGAAGAGGATGAAGTAGTCGTCATACTCGAGGGTGCGAGCTCCGGCCAGTTTGAGCTCCAGCAAGGCATTCTGATACGGGTTCATATCGACCGCGTGAATTCGGCCTGCACCTCCCAGAAAATAATCGAGAGCGTTACATCCGGCCGAAGTGATGACGAGGACCTGATCCGTGGAGCGCAGGGCCATCGCCGTGCGATCAAGGCGAGGGTCCTCCCAACAGGTGTTGTAGACCAGGTTGCTGGTGTGGATCAGATTGAACCAGGCGTTACGGACTCGCTCTAAAGCCATGACAATTTCCCGAATGAAAAATTGAACAGACGAATCTCAATCAGACCGTGCATTCTGCTTGGGTTGGAAGTCTCGCCTCATCCATCAAGGCAGGGCTGGGCAGACGGTGTGAACAATTTGCGTGAATGATGCCCCGGTGAATGACGCTGTAGCGCCGAGTCCACGGGTAATAGCATTCCAGGTCGAACAGGCCGTTTTCAGTCTCAACGAGTGAGGTGCAGTTCTCGACCCAGTCACCCGTATTCAGGTAAGTCATGCCGTCCCGTTCGATCATGGCGGGGGTGTGCAGGTGTCCGCAGATGACACCCTGGCAGCCGAGGGACCGGGCATGTGAGAGAATGGAGTCCTCAAAGCGGCTGAGAAAACGAATCATCGACTTGACACGTTTCTTACCCGATGCGCAGAGCCAGTAGGGACTCCGTTCCTCATTTCCAGCCCAGCGTGACAGCCACCAGTTGGAGGACAAAGCTGTGTCGTAGGCCCACGATGACATCTTGGAGAGCCACTGGGCCGACCGCTCAACGAGATCGAAGTGGTCACCGTGTGTGACGAGAAACCGGCGACCATCCTGAGCCCGATAAATGAACTCATCGGCGATGTTGAAAAATGGCAAACGCCGTCGGACTGCATCCGCGACTTCCGGATTGCGCAGGAACTCGTCGTGATTTCCCGGCGTGTAGTAGATCTGGGTGCCCGCTTCCGCCAGTTCCTCCAGGACTCGAAGGATAGAGACCAGCGACTCGTTCCAGGTCCATCCCGCGGGCCATCTCCAGCCGTCGACGACATCACCGACGAGATACAGGGATTGGGGCCGTCTTTTCCGCAGTGTGGTCAGGAATGGCTCACTTTGCGAGTGGCGACTTCCCAGATGAATATCACTGACAAACAGCGACCGAATGCGAGAAGAATAGTCATCTCTGGATGGTGCAATCACGAGCGGCCTCTCGATATGAGGACTGGATCGACTGCCCTGCCAGAGGTTGCTCGCTGATCCGCCAGTATCCCATCCGGCACACTTTTATTGTCGGATCGCCGCATTCAGGGATGATGAAGCTTCGAGGAAATCCTGGAGAACGCGTGTATCTGTGTCTCTGGGAAGCCAAAGTCGACAGGTTGGCGAATGCCGTCACGTGCAAGAAGGACACGGAAAGACGAGCTGCATATCAGTAGAAAATGGGAGAGAGTCTTACCGGACAGGGACTCACAGAGAGACTTCATCCGGGCGCTTCCTCCAAAGCGACGGAGGATATCTCTCCACAGTCTTTAATCTTCTGCGATGTTACTATTCATTCACAGGTGACGCATCAAATGTTTGCAGTGCCCACGCCCGCAATTCTTCTTTGTTGAGGGCACAGCGGGGGACAAATTGAGAGTTGTGCATCTCCCGGATCTGATGTGAAATCTCCGTCCGATTCTGCATCAAACGATCGAACTTACTGATCAGCTCCTGAGACAGATCATTCTGGCGGTAGTCGAGCAGGTAATCCCGTTCAATCCTCAGTTCGGCGTAGATCGATGCCAGTCGTTCGTCGTGGCTGACCGCCATCTGGGGGACCGAGCCGCCCATGGACAGTACGCACGCGTGATAGCGTGATGTGACCAACGCATCGAGGCCCCTCAGGATCCCGACCATCTCGCTCGGGGCCACATTTTGGGCGGATGAGATTTTGACTCGCTCGGACAGTGATGGCCCGAGTGCCTTCTGGATCTTTTCGCAGACGACAGTGTCGAGGTCCTCCATGGCAATCAGCTGGACATCGACATCATGCGTTTCGATCGCGTGCCGGGCGAGGTTGACCCAGCGCTCCACCATTTTGTCGGAAAGCTCGCGACGTTCCGCAGTCCAGGTAAACGCCAGCGGCCATTTGTAACGCTCGTCGGCAGGGCAGAAGAGCTTCACACGAATGGGCCATTGATAAAACTCAATGGGGGCCAGACCGACGACAGGACGTGTCTGGCTGATGCGTTCTGGCTGTCGTTCAAAACGGAACGCGGTGTCCGTAGTCGCCAGCACGGGAGTGCGAATTCCGAGATTGACCAGACGTTGA
>QWOR01000238.1 GCA_003669575.1 Planctomycetota bacterium
GCGGGGCTCGTCGGGATGCGGTTCAACACGATCGGCGTGAGCGACGGCATTTCGATGGGCACCGACGGGATGTCCTACTCGCTGCAGTCGCGAGAAATCATCGCCGACAGCATCGAAACCGTGATGGGGGCCCAGTGGTACGACGGCCTGATCACGATTCCCGGCTGTGACAAGAACATGCCCGGCTGCCTGATGGCGATGGGCCGCATCAACCGCCCATCGCTGATGATCTACGGCGGCACGATCAAGCCGGGCTGCGGGGCCAAGGGCGAGAAGCTCGACATCGTCTCGGCCTTCCAGTCGTACGGGGAATACATCGGCGGCAAAATCACCGAAGACATCCGCAAGACCGTCGTGCAGAAGTCCTGCCCCGGTGCCGGAGCCTGCGGCGGGATGTACACCGCCAACACGATGGCCAGCGCGATCGAAGCGATGGGCATGAGCCTCCCCTACAGCTCCTCGATCCCGGCCGAGGATGGTGGCAAGTACCAGGAGTGTCTCGCAGCTGGGGCCGCCCTGAAGGTCCTGTTGGAGCGTGACATCAAGCCGCGGGACATCATGACGCGGGCAGCGTTTGAGAATGCGATGGTCCTGATTATGGTCGTCGGTGGATCGACCAACGCCGTGCTGCACCTGATCGCAATGGCGAGAGCCGTGAATGTGGATCTGACGATCGATGACTTCCAGAAGGTCAGCGACCGCATCCCGTTCCTGGCTGACCTCAAGCCGAGCGGAAAGTACGTGCAGGAAGACCTGCACAAGGTCGGCGGTACCCCAGCTGTGCTGAAGTACCTGCTCGAAAAGGGCCTGATCGATGGCAGCTGCCTGACTGTGACGGGCAAGACGCTCGCCGAGAACCTGGCCTCGCTGCCCGGCCTGACTCCCGGGCAGGATGTCGTGCATCCGCTCGAAAAGCCGATCAAGGCGACCGGCCACATTCGCATCATGCGGGGTAACTTCAGTCCCGAAGGAGCTGTCGCGAAGATCACCGGTAAGGAAGGCCTCGTCTTCAAGGGCCCTGCCCTGTGCTACGACAGCGAAGAAGACATGCTGCACGGCTTGGAGCGGAAGGAGATCAAGGGCGGCGAAGTGATCGTCATCCGTTACGAAGGCCCCAAGGGCGGCCCGGGCATGCCCGAGATGCTCACCCCGACCTCGGCCATCATGGGAGCCGGACTGGGCGACAAGGTGGCGCTGATCACCGATGGTCGCTTCTCGGGCGGATCGCACGGTTTCATCGTCGGCCACGTCACCCCGGAAGCTCAGGATGGTGGCCCGATCGCCCTGGCCAGGAACGGCGACATCATCACCATTGATGCCGAGAAGAACCGCATCGACATTGATGTCAGCGACGCTGAACTGGCCAAGCGTCGGGCAGCCTTCAAGGCACCCGCCTTCAAGAACACCCGCGGCACGCTCTACAAGTACATCAAGAACGTGAAGACCGCGAGCGAAGGCTGCGTCACCGACGAGTAGTTTTCGGTTTCAATCGCACGGCACCGTGGATGGTCGGTCGACTGTCCGCGGTGTCGTTGTTTTTGTAGAGAGCCCAGACAGCCATGCTCCGCTGAGCAGTGTTCTGGTTCTGGATGAGTCGCGTGTTAAGAATTGCACAACAATGGGATCGCCGGAAGTCTGAGTATGCCTTCATCTTGATATCCGCACTTGACCCCGCGGCACTACTGCACTAATGTATTCTTAGTACATGTCAAGCTCTTAGCAGGGCTTTGTTTTGATTTTTGCAGGAAGTGCCAGTTTTGATCACGTTTGACGATTTGGGTCTCAGCACTCGCATGATGCGAGCGATTCGTTCGGTCGGTTATACGCACCCCACGCCTATTCAAGCTGAGTTCATCCCCATTGCGATTACGGGGAAGGATTGCATTGGTCAGGCTCGCACCGGCACCGGCAAGACCGCTGCGTTTGTGATCCCCATTCTGGAGACGATCGATCATCGTCTTCCTGAAGTACAGGCCATTGTCCTGTCGCCCACGCGCGAGCTGAGTGAGCAGGTGGCTGCCGAAGCGACCAAGCTCGCCGCTGAACACAACTGTCAGCCCGCCTTGCTGGTGGGCGGCCGCTCGATCGGCTCCCAACTCAAAATGCTGGAACGCTGCCCATCGATCGTCGTGGGGACACCTGGACGTGTGATCGACCTGATCCAGCGCGGGGCTCTGAACCTTGCCAAGATCAAGATGGTGATCCTCGACGAGGCCGACCGGATGCTCGACATCGGTTTCCGTCCCGACATCGAACGCATCCTCCGCAAATGCCCCGCTCAGCGTCAGACGCTGCTGCTCTCCGCGACCATGGACGCAGCTGTGCAGCGATTGGCTCAGAAGTACATGCAGTCTCCCGGCATGGTCGACCTCTCCGGTGGAGAGATCGGCCCGAGCCTGGTCGAGCAGTACTTCTGCACCGTCGACGAGAATCGCAAGTTCTCGCTGCTCGTGCGGCTGCTGTATGAAGAACGACCACAGCAGGCGATCGTCTTCTGCCGAACCAAGCGGGGGGCTGACAAACTGCACGCCCGGTTGGGTAAGCGACTCAAGCGGAACGTCGAAGCCATTCACGGCGACCTGCCCCAGCGGGAACGCGACCGCGTCTTCCGCCAGCTGCGTGATGGCTCGCTGCGGCTGCTGATCGCCACCGATGTGGTCGGCCGAGGGATCGATGTCAGCGGGATCTCGCACATCATCAACTACGACCTGCCCCAGTCCTCGGACGATTACGTCCACCGCGTCGGCCGCACCGGTCGTCTCTCCTCGGACAGCAACGGCCGGGCCTTCACATTCGTGACTCCCGAAGAGGGCGACGAACTGACTCAGATCGAAATCCGCATCAATCAGATGCTGCCCGAGATGAAGTACGAAGGCCTCGAAACGGTCAACAATCGGCGCATCAAACGCCACGTCGACAAAGCCGCCGAAGCCCCCGTCGTCTCCTTCGCCGTCAGCGACGACTGGCCGGATTTCGATACGCTGTAGACGACACACTTCATTGATGAGAAATAAAAAAAAGCCCAGAGCGTTCAACCTCTGGGCTTTTTCATGGACAGATCAATGTGCCGGTGGCGGGCTGTTCTGGTAGGCCCGGGCGCGGAACAGGAAGTCGATGATGTTACCTTCGTGAGGCTGCATCCAGTGCAGCTGGTTCGTGCGAATCGGGCCGACGTTGAGTCGGTCGATGTGCGTCGCGTCGACCAGCTGGGCGGCCCAGGTTTCGTTCTTGGTAATGGCTGAGCAGACGAGCGTCTGGCCGATCCGCTTGATCATCTCGTCCTGAGGACACTCGACGACCGACGCACACGGGAACATGTACTCCATGTTCGCCAGGAAGGGGTCGGGGCTCGAAACGTGGAAAATCGTCGGACGCAGGTAATCACACCGTTCGTGCTTCACCAGACGGGGACCGTTGCGGTACTTCTCGGTGACTTCGGTACAACCCGGCTCTCGCAGCTTCTCTTCGATCTGGGCATCGACGCCGTCAGCGACACCGGGTGTCGTAAACGCAGCCAGACCCGCCTTGGGATCGTTCATCGGCAGTGGAGCGACAGGGCCAAGACGCTTGGCCAGAGCATCGGCAATCTCGGCAGTGTGCCGGCTGGCCCACACGCCCGAGGCATTGATGCACGAGCGACCACCGTTGACGAAGATACTGTCGGCCATGATGTCGATGTACTTCTCCCAGTCATCGACGCAGTCATCGCCCAACAGAATCTTGCTGAATCCCGGGCCGTGAGCCTGCACCCGCGGGTCGCCGTGGTAGCGGTCGACCGTTGCCTGGTTTCCGAAGATCATCGAGCGCTGGCACACTTCCATCACTGCCGGGCCGCAGTCGTGTCCACCGGGATACAAACAGAACGCCTCGCGCGGCACGCCCGCAGCTGCGAAAGCCTCGTAGACACGATAAGGCGTCCACGGCTCGCTTGAACCGGGCTTGAGCACCAGGCCGACCTGCAGCGGAATGACAGGCATCCAGAGCGTGTGCACACCGGGAGAGTTAGACGGCAACACCATACCGAGCGTCGGGCTCTGGCACTGGTAGCTGAGCATCACGCCGCGGTTCTCCATTCCGTAGCCGCGAGAGAGAACGTCGAACGGCAACCCGCGGGTCAGGGCCTCCAGAACCTCGCGCATGTGGGTCAGCACATACGCGTTCTTCCGCATGTTGGCGGCACACATCGCCTCGGGCAGGCCCGTCGTCGCCGACTGAATCCGGCAGAACTCTTCGGGGGACTGTGTCCCGTTACCCAGCGGGAGAGTCGCATTCAGGTAGTAGTCTGCCGCCTTCACGCACATGTCGCACAGCTGGTCGATCGAGAACTTCCGCAGCAGATCGCGGGCTTTCGCCTGCTTGCGGCCATCGAGCTTGATGATTCCCGCATTGGCCTGGCTGACGGTGGCGAGTGTTTCACCCGTCTCGAAGTGGACAACCGGCTGCTTCTCAATGGATTCGTAAGGCTTTCCCCAGCGGATCACAGGGATGTCGAGCATGGCGGGATCTTTCCAGGTGGGACAGGTGGGCAGTACGGAGAGATTGTAGCCCGCCCCTCTGGTGTTGCCACCAGTCCGGCAGCAGCCTCAAATCTGAGAGCCGAAAAAACACACGCCGCGGATGCAACACAGGTCTCCGTTCGAGGCGGGAAAGCAACACTGGTACCGGCCACTCCTGCGGTTCGACAGATTGGTTTCGTCGGTTGGTTTGCTATGATCAGTTACGACTATTCCTGCCGCGATACGAGGCTGGAGCTTGCGGACGAGTGCTCACTCTTCCGTCGCAGTTCCGAGTGATTCATCGCAGTGGGGAACTTCAACAAGGATTTCACAACGTGAGCACCGATCTCGAGACCCTCGTCGCACAGGCCAAGAAGAAGTTGGATGAGCAGACCGTGGAAGTCGTCCAGCTGCATTTTCATCCGGAGCTGGGGGCACCCTATTGGCTGGAAAAGGCCAAGACGCTGAAGTTCGATCCTCTCAAGGAGGTCAAATGCTTCGACGATCTGAAGAAGTTTCCGTTGTTCGATGACGAAGATTTGCGCGGCGGTCCAGTGACCCGGTTTCTCCCCCAAAAGTGGAAGGACCAGCCGAAGTTCGTCTTTGAGACTGGCGGAACCACTGGGATTCCGAAATCACGCTGCGTGGTGAAGGACCACGACATCGATTACGAAGAATTTTCCCGGACGATCCCGGAGGCGTCATTCCCCAAGGGCGCCAACTGGTTGATGCTCGGGCCATCGGGGCCGCGGCGTCTGCGTCTGGCAATTGAGCATCTGTGCCAGTTCCGGGGCGGGATCTGTTTCTGTGTCGACCTCGACCCGCGTTACGTGGTCAAGCTCCTCAAGAAGGGCGATACCGCTGGAGCCAAGGCCTATGCCGATCACGTGATTGATCAGGCGATGACGATCCTTTCGGCCAATCACAACATCCAGTGTGCCTTCGCGACGCCAAAGCTGCTCGAAGCTCTCGCTCTGCGTTTGATCGACAAGGGATCGAGCCTCGAAGAGGTCGGTATCAAGGGCGTCTTCTGCGGTGGAACCGAGATGACCTCGCAATGGATTCGATTCGCGGTCGAGGAACTGCTCGGCCCGAGCGTTTTCATCGCTCCGACATACGGTAATACGCTGATGGGGCTTGCCTGCGGCAAGCCAGTCACAGCCGAAGAGAACTACAAGATCGCCTACTTTGCTCCCCAGCCGCGTGCTGTCGTCGAAGTGGTCGACTTCAAGAATTATGACCAGGTTGTCGGCTACGGCGAGACGGGGCGTGTGAAGCTCTACACTCTGACCCACGAGCTGTTCATTCCCGGTTTCATGGAACGTGACGAAGGCGAACGCGAAAAGCCATGGCCGAAGTTCCCCTGGGACGGCATCAGCGGGACTCGTCCCTTCCACGAGTTTGCGAAGACGACCGTCGTCGGCGTGTACTAAGCGGCGGACTGACTGCTGGCCTCGCTCGTCGAGGCCTGCGTTCGGTTGGCCTGGAATGACTCTATGGGCGGAACTGCTCCTCGGAGACCGGAATGACCTTGCGGGTGTGGCGGGTGTGGATCACCGTTCTGGCAATCGGATCGGGATCCTTTGTGGTGGGCTGTTCCGGCAAGTCCGACACGACCGCGCCCGTGACACAACAACCGGTGTCGACAGCCCCAGCTGCAGGAGGGGCTCCTTCCGCTCCTGTACCAGCTACGGCGAACGCAGAGCCTCCCATTGATCCGGCCCACCCGGAGACCAAGTGGATCGGAACCATCCCGTACGATGTGTTCTACGACCAGCCGCTGGTGGTGGCGTCTGATACGACTTCGGTAAACGGAGTGACTCCGCCTCAATCCTCTGCGACCGCCCCCGCGACGGCAGGCACCTCGCCTTCGGAACCCTCAGACCCTTCCGTGACTTCTGCACCGGCGACGGGAAGCACACCGGCAGTGGCAACTGGGCACAATGACTGGGGCAAGATCATTCCGCTCGATCTGGCTCTGGAAGCAGTTAAGGTTGCGCGAACCGAAATGAACGCCAGCCTGCAGACCGTCCCGAAGTACAACGCCGGCCTGACGACGATCCAGCAGAATGCCGCATTGATGGGGATGCTGGCCGTTGTGATTGCCGAGCACCCTGAGGCTGCAAACTGGAAGGCCAAGGCCAAGTATGTCCGCGACCTCTGCTACGAGATTCAGGGGAAGGCGACGGAGAAAGGCGGAGCTGCAAAACAGGCGACAAGCGACCTGTTCGAACAGATCACGACGATCCTCGACGGCGGCAGTCCCCCGGAGAAGGAATCGCAGGACTCCGTTCCCTACGTCGAGGTCGCCGATCGTTCTGAGATGATGAAAATCATCGATAAGACGATGAACCATCTCAAGTCGAACATCGGCGATGCCAAGCGGATGAAGGAACAGGCGAACGAAGTGACACGAGACCTCTCGGTGTTACGAGCTCTCGGTGTTATGATGAGCGACCCCAGCTACGACGCAGCGGATAACCCCGAATACCAGACCTACACCAAGGCCTTCATTGACGGAGCGGCACTGGGCGTCGAAGCGGTGAAGACCGATAAGTTCGACGAGTTTCAGACGGCACTCAACCGATTGAACACCAGCTGCAACGATTGTCACCCGAAATTCAGGAGTCAGGACAGTGGGAACTGAGCACAGCATGATGCGACCGACAACACGTTGGCTGGGTGTGGCATTTGTGGGGCTGATGGGGACCTCTCTCTTAGCCGACACAATCCAGTTGAAATCGGGACACAAAGTTCAGGGGGAGATCCTCAAGGAGACCGAGCGAGAGGTCTTTATTGATATCGGGGTCGATGTCGTGCGGATTCCTGTGGATCGGATTCTGAGTCGTGAAGCGGGCGACGGCGCGGCCGCTGACACGAAGGGGACCACCGATGGAAACAGTGACGAAGTTTTTCGGACGGCGAATCTCCCCTTCAAGTCCGTGAAGGAACTGGCCGAGGAGTACGGCGAGGGAGTCGTCATGGTCGAGACGCCCAGCGGACTCGGCAGTGGGTTTATCATCAACGACCGTGGGTATTGTGTGACGAATTATCACGTCATCGAGAAAGAGACCCGTCTGGCCGTAGTGATCTTCGATAAGACCGACGCGGGTGACTTCGTGAAGCGGCGCATCACAGAGGTGAAGATCCTGGCGATGAATCCATACTTCGACCTGGCCCTGCTCCAGATCCCACCTGTGGAGGGTTTCAAACTCACCACCGTCGCGCTGGCTCCCGATACGAATCAGAAGGAAGGCGATACCGTCTTCGCCATTGGAAACCCACTTGGGCTCGACCGCTCGGTCTCACAGGGCATCATCAGCACGCGGGCCCGCAATTTCGATGGAATTACCTACATCCAGACCACAGCTGAGATTAATCCCGGGAACAGCGGCGGCCCGCTGTTTAACTCGCGAGGCGAGGTGATCGGCGTGACCAACATGAAGCTGGAGGGAGGCGAAGGCCTCGGCTTTGCCATCCCCATCAGTTACGTGAAGCACTTCCTGAGGAATCGAGATGCGTTCGCGTTTGACGAAAAGAACCCCAACGCCGGATTCCGTTACCTCGATCCACCCCGTCGCCGAAAGATGGAAAACGCCCCGTGAGTTGAATCGGGAAGGGAATGAAGAAGTGATGGGAACACTAATCTCCACTGATTTCCACTAATAGGAGAGCCACTCCTCTCCATCCCTTTGAACTCAACCCGCCCAGTCCATTACTCCCCTCCGGATTAGTGCCAATTAGTGAAGATTAGTGTTCCTTCTTCTTCTTCTTCACCCATACCCGCACCATAACTCTCCTCGTCTCAGTGTTTCCATATGATCTGGCAAGCCCTTCGCGGACATTCACGACAGATCGAAATGTTCCGCCGGGCGGTGCAGCGGGATCGGTTGGCGCATGGGTTTCTTCTGGTCGGTCCGCCGGGGATTGGAAAGCAAAAGTTCGCTCAGCTTGTGGCTCAGTGTCTGTTCTGTACCCAGCGCACACCCGATCAACTCGATGCCTGTGGCGAGTGTCCCAGCTGTAAGCAGGTCGTTGCAGGGACGCATCCCGATCTGCTGGTCGTCGAACGTCCCGAGGGGAAACAGGAG
Organism: Planctomycetota bacterium; assembly: GCA_003669575.1. Taxonomy (GTDB): domain Bacteria; phylum Planctomycetota; class Planctomycetia; order Planctomycetales; family Planctomycetaceae; genus TH-plancto1. Next base: position 8,588 of record QWOR01000238.1, read on the forward strand.
TTGCCGATCGAGCTGTTGATCGGTCCGCCCGAGCGGCGCGGACGCGAGGGTTTGTGCCATGACCTTTCGCTGCGTCCGATGACAGCTTCGCGTCGTGTGGCCATCATTGATGACGCCCACACGATGAACGACGCCAGTGCCAACGCCCTGCTCAAGACCCTGGAAGAGCCTCCAGCTGGGGCAATCCTTTTCCTGACAGCTCCCGAGTCGGAATCGATTCTGCCGACGATTCGCTCCCGCTGCCAACCGATCCTGTTCTCGCCATTGTCCCCGGAAGACATCACTGAGCTGTTGATCGACCAGGGGATGGAAACAGACCGTACGCAGGCCGCCGCGATCGCCGCCCTCTGTGAAGGAAGTCTCGAAACAGCGGCCCAGCTGCAGTCGCCCGAGTTGCGAGCCATTCGATCGAGTGTCTATCGCCAGCTGGCACAGTCCGACTTTGACAGCCTCGGGGCGAGCAAGCACTTTCAGTCGACCATTGAAGAACAGGGCAAAGACCCAGCGACTCAGCGGAAGGCGGCCATCTGGCTGGTTCGCTTTGCCGCTGATTTTTATCGACGGCTACTGGGCGTGACCGGACAGTCCCTGGCCGATGAGGCGGCGAGCATCACAGCTGTACGAAATCGGTTTTCGCCCGATGATCTGGTCGCATTCGACCGCTGGGGCCTGATGCTCGACCGGTGCCTGGAAGCTGAGACTCAGCTGCTCGAATCAATGCCGGTTCCGCTCTGCCTCGACGCCTTCTGCCACGACCTCGGACGAATTGGCCGCGGTGCGTTACACCTGCTGTGAAGATCGTTGAATGAGTTACGAAACGGCATAAGGGTTTTGATGTGGAGCCGATCGTGATTGAACGCCAGATCGCCCGCTGGAAGATCAAGTATGACCCGGAGGCGACACGAGCTTGCTTCGCTCGGATGCCGTTCGGAAGCGGTTGTGATTGTTCGGAGTGCCGGAACTTTAATGCAGCTGGCGAACGTTGTTTTCCATCTGAGTTTTTCGAACTGGCCAAGGAGTTAGGGATCGACCCGACCAAACCAGCAGAGTTGTGCCATTACAACAAATTATCATCGGGGTTGTACGACACTCATGGCTGGTATCACATGGTTGGTTCACTCCAGGAAATTGTTGGCGGAATGCCATACCGGGATAATCGTGGAAGTGTTCATTTTGCTCACTTCGCCCCGGGAGTCGAGATTGGCTTCGACGATCATGCGCAGCTTGTGAACGAGGCGTTTAATGGCTTACAGGTCATTGAACTCAAATTTGCGACCCTCGTTCCATGGGTGTTGGATGAACCGGAACCGGAATGGCCTCTGCCTGGTGGCTGACGGACTAAATGCGATTGATGTTGCGAGTCAGCTCATCCCTGACAACTCGCATTGCCCCCGCTAACATCGGCGAAGGGTGATGCATTGTGCGTCGCCACTTCTCACTGAATTGATCCAGGAGTACTTCCCATGAAACTCATGCGATGGTGTCTGATGGTAACAGCAGCTGTGCTGCTGATGATGGGGTCCATTGTCCGTGCTGATGTCAAGTTGCCGGAAATCATCAGCAACAACATGGTCCTGCAGAAAGACATCCCACTGCCGATCTGGGGCTGGGCCGATGCGGGCGAGGAAGTGACAGTGACTCTCGGAGCCACCAGTGCCAAAGCCACTGCCGATGCTGCCGGCAAGTGGAAGGTCAAGCTCCCCGCCGTGACGACAGCAGGCGGTCCTCACGAAATGACCGTCAAGGGGAAGAATGAGATCAAGGTCTCCAACATTCTCGTTGGTGAAGTCTGGGCCGGATCTGGCCAATCGAACATGCAGTGGAGCGTGAAGCAGTCACTGAACCCGGATGCAGAGATTGCGAACGCGAAGTATCCATCGATCCGCCTGTTCATGATCCCGCTCGTTCCCTCGGGGACGCCCGCTGATCACATCCAGGCCAAGTGGGTCGAATGCTCGCCAGAAACCGTTGGTCCTTCGTCGGCGGTGCTCTACTTCTTCGGTCGCGAGATCCACAAGCAGCTCAACACGCCGGTCGGTCTGATCACCACCGCCTGGGGCGGAACCCGCATTCAGCCGTGGATCGCTCCGCAGGGCTTCACGGCGATCCCCGAGATCGAAAACGAAAAGAACGAATGGCTCGGGAAACTCAACAGCTACTCCGACGCTCTGGCTGCCAACGCAGCTGCGATCAAGGTCTACAACGATGCGGTGAAAGCGGCCAAGCCCGGTGATGTACTCCCCTCTGAGCCTGCTCCGGTCCCGGCCCATCCGCTCAACGAGCGCCAGACGCATACTGGTCTCTACAACGGCATGATCTATCCGATCGTCCCGTTCGGGATCAAAGGCTTCCTCTGGTACCAGGGCGAATCGAACAACGGCCAGGGCATGCACTACTACCAGATGAAGCGAGCCCTTATTGAGGGTTGGCGGACCGTCTGGAATCAGGAAGGCAATCGCGACTTCCCGGTCCTCTTCGCCCAACTCGCACCGTTTGATTACGGACCGAAACGGACCTATGAACTGCCCGGGATCTGGGAAGCTCAGACCGAGACGCTGAAGGTCAAGAATACCGGGATGGCCGTGCTAACGGACATCACGACTCTCAAGGACATCCATCCGCCGAACAAGCAGGAAGTCGGCCGCCGACTGTCGTTGTGGGCGCTGGCCAACAACTATGGAAAGTCCGATCTGGTCTACTCCGGTCCGCTCTACAAGTCGATCAAGGTCGACGGCAACAAGGTCGTCGTCAGCTTTGATCACGCAGCTGGTCTGAAGGCGAGCGACGGCAAGGACCTCTCTTGGTGGACCATCGCCGGAGAGGACAAGAAGTTCGTGAAGGCGACCGCCAAGATCGAAGGCGATACGGTCGTAGTCAGTGCTGAAGGAGTCGCGATTCCAGTGGCGGTGCGGTTCGGGTACCACCAGCTGGCGGAACCCAACCTCGTCAATGGGGCGGGACTTCCGGCGTCGCCATTCCGCAGCGACAAGTGGACCGACGCGACCAATACGGAATAACTTTGAATTGACGACGATGTGATCGATGGGGGCTAAGCTTCCATCGACCACGGACATCAGAGAGCGTCTCCATACGGGGACGCTCTTTTTTTGTGGTCATACGCTCAAAGAATCGGGCGACTTGAAGATAACTCGTCCTTAAACATCCGCGCAGTTCACTGAAAAAAGTACAGGGTCCCTTGCGGTCTGGCTCAACTCGCGGAATCATGGAATCTGGCTGAGGATGTTCTTTCAGCCAATGTGTCGTGGAATCTGCGTGTGAATCTGCCGGACAGTCAAAAACCAGTGGGCAATCAGGCCCTGTCGCTACCTCCTCAACGCCCTCGTTCGCGGTTCAGGATGGCGCTACTTCAAATGGCGATCACGCTGGTTGTTTATGTGCTGTCGATTGGTCCGCTCTACTGGCAGTGGTATGCCGGAAAGTATGTGAACGGCCCGACTGTGATCGCTGCCTTTTACGAACCGCTTTGGATTCTCTGTGGCTGGTTTCCGCCCCTGGGCCGGTTCGTGAACTGGTACGTCAGTCTGTGGATTCTGTAAAACAATAACTGGGTGCAGACGCACAGGAGGCGCTGACTCCTGCCTCGCTGTCACCCGCATCCCCCTGCTCTCCTCCCTGTCGACGTTAAACCTCAAAAAGGCCTCGCCATGCTACCTGGCATCAAGCAGTTCGATCTCACTGGACGCGTCGCACTTGTGACCGGGGGCTCCAAGGGACTCGGCGCTGCGATGGCTGCCGGGCTGGCATCTGCGGGAGCCGATCTGGTGCTGGCGAGCAGGACTCTCAGTGAAGTCGAAGAGGTCGCCGCGGAGATCGCCCGCGACTACGGCCATCAGGCCATCGGCGTTTCCGCTGACGTGTCGCAGCCCGCTGATGTCGATGCGATGGTTCAGACGGCTCTCAAGAAGTTCGGCAAGATCGATATTCTGATCAACAACGCCGGGATCAACATCCGTGGGCCGATCGATGAGCTGACATTCGATCAGTTCCGCAAGGTGCAGGAGATCAACGTCGACGGGTTGTGGCTCTGCTCCAAGGCTGTCGTGCCGCACATGAAGGAAGCTAGTTACGGTCGCATCATCAACATGGCCAGTACGCTCGGCGTCGTGGGTCTCTCCAACCGGACGCCCTACACCGCCAGCAAGGGCGCGGTCGTCCAGATGACGCGGGCGCTGGGCCTGGAGCTGGCTCC
>QWOR01000217.1 GCA_003669575.1 Planctomycetota bacterium
GCGAGAGCGTCTTCACAACCGACCTTATCGGTACCAGAGATCAGCACCTTGCCGTCGTCGGTCACGTCGATCTGCGACTTGGTCTGCTCCTGGATCGCGCGGATGTTCTTTCCGCCGGGGCCAATCAGCAGGCCGATCTTCTCGGGATCGATCTTCGTCTGAAGGATACGTGGCGCGAAATCGGAGATCTCACCACGGGGCCGACGGATCGCACTGAGCATCATCCGCAGCAGTTCGAGACGGGCGTCCCGGGCAGCTGCAAGCGTGCCGCGAATGATCTCTTCGTTGATGCCGTCGATCTTCAGGTCGAGCTGAATCCCGGTGATCCCCTTCTGGGAACCGGCGACCTTAAAGTCCATGTCACCAAAGTGGTCTTCGTCGCCGATGATGTCAGTCAGCAGCACGTATTTGCTGCCTTCCTTGACCAGACCAATCGAGATTCCAGCCACTGGCTGCTGAATCGGAACACCGGCATCCATCAGACCGAGGGTTCCGCTGCAGACGGAGGCCATCGAGCTGGAACCGTTAGACTCAGTGATGTCGGAGATCAGGCGAATCGTGTAGGGGAAGACTTCGGACTTCGGCAGCACCCACTGCAGCGAACGCTCAGCGAGAGCTCCGTGACCGAGTTCACGACGACCTGGTCCACGAATCGGCTTACACTCACCGACCGAGTAGGACGGGAAGTTGTAGTCGAGCATGAACGGCTTGGCGAATTCGCCAAACAGTCCATCGGACTTCTGCTGATCACGAACCGTACCCAGCACGGCGGTACAGAGCGACTGCGTTTCACCACGGGTGAAGACAGCCGAACCGTGGACACGGGGCAGAACGCCGACCTGGCAATCGACTGCTCGCAGAGTCGTCAGTGAACGACCGTCGAGACGCTTACCCGAGAGGGTCAGGTCGCGGCAGGCCTGATGATCGACTGCGGAAACCGCGTCCTTCAGCTGAGCGAGCGTCCGGCCATCAGCCAGCTCAGTCGCACCATTGGGGAAGTACTTGTCGACGAGGGCCTGCTTGACCGCGCTCGCAGCTGCGGAGCGTTCCTTTTTCTTGGGGTTGAAGCGAGCATCGCACAGGCTCTGGTACGCTTCGGCTTTGACCTGATCCAGGAAGGGGTTCTTGACCGCTGCCTTGTAGGGCACCTTTTCCTTGCCACCCTTTTCAGCGAGTTCGAGCTGCATTTCGCACAGCTCGACGATCGCTTTGTGACCGAACATGAGGGCATCAGCCATCAGGTCTTCGGGCAGCTGATCGGCGAAGCCTTCGATCATCAGGATCGATTCACGGCTACCGGCGACGATCAGGTCCAGGCGGGACGTGGCGATCTGCTGCACGGTCGGAAACAGCACGAACTCGTCATTGATCAGGCCGACGCGAACACCGGCGATTGGGCCAGCGAACGGGAGTGGAGACACAGTCAGTGCTGCACTACCACCGGTGATCGACCAGACATCGGGATCATTCACGCCATCGCACGCCAAGACGTTGGCCATCACCTGAACTTCGTCAATGTAACCTTCCGGGAACAGAGGACGAATCGGACGGTCGGTCAGACGGGAAGTCAGAACTTCCTTCAGCGTTGGGCGGCCTTCCCGCTTGAGGTATCCACCGGGGAACTTGCCCGCAGCTGCGAGGCGTTCGCGGTAGTCGCAGGTCAGAGGAAAGAAATCGGTACCTGGCCGCGAGGGGCCATTCTGTGCAGCAACAAAAACAGCCGTCTCACCAAACTGGACGAGGACGGCTCCGCTGGCCTGCTTGGCCCATTCACCTGTCGTAATTGAGAGCGTACGACCCGCGATTTCACGTTGAACAGAGACCTTCACTGGGACAACCTTTTAACAACGAAGAAAACAATCGACTTGGACAAAAAACCTGCCACGACCGACCCGACACCAACACCAACGCCGACTCAACTCACGACAGACGGGGTGGAAAGCCGAACGAATCCACCACAGACTGTTTACCTGCATTCAGGTCTGCCAAAATGCCCACACGGGGTGAAGCCACTCGCTCCACCCCTGGCATAAACCCAAATGGGATAAACACAAACAACGCGGCTGCGATTACTTACGCAGCCCCAACTTGCCGATCAGCTCTACGTAGCTCGCCGGCTTCACCCGACGCAGATACTCCAGCAGGCTGCGGCGCTTACTCACCATCTGCAGCAGACCGCGACGGCCTGCATGGTCCTTGACCTGACGCTTGAGATGCTGCGTCAACTCATTGATTCGATTCGTCAGCACCGCGACCTGGACTTCGGGAGAGCCCGTATCCTTTTCATCGCGACGGAACTCTTGAATCACCTGGGACTTACGCTCTGGGGTAATGGACACGTTCAAATTCCTTTCCGACTCCGCAGCTTGGGCCGCTGAGACTGGAGACATGGGATTTCACACTCTGTGAACAGCTGTGTATCGTAACCGAGGCCGCGCGAGATGCAAACGTAACCTGCTTCCCAGCGAGACATAAGCACTTATTGATGATATTCTCCCTGCGTCCGTCTGAAGTCTCCAGGGGCAACGCGCTGGCCCTGCACCCGAATGATCACTTGGAAGGTCACACCATGATGCAACGACGACAGTTTCTGGCCAACACCGCAGGATTGGCAGCTGGGTTGTTCAGTTCCGGCCTGTGGGCGGGAGCAGATCCAGCGGCTCGTCCGAAGGTTGCTTTCCTGGGGACATCGGTTTACCGCCACTCACATGCGCAGCACTTCCTCGACCGGCTGTGCGAGGGGTATGCCTGGGGCGGGGAGTGGAAGACCCCGCGAGTCGAAGTCGCCTCCGTCTATATCGACCAATTCCCTGAGCAGACCGACCTCGGGCGGAACCGCATCGAGCGTTACAAGTTGAAGCAATTCAAGAGTGTGAAAGAGGCCCTCACGCTCGGAGGCTCGAAGCTCGCGGTTGACGGTGTCGTGATCATCGCCGAGCACGGGGACTTCCCCAAGAATGAAAAGGGCCAGACGCTCTATCCGCGCTACAAGTGGTTTAAGGAAGCGGTGCAGGTCTTCGAAGAGAGCGGTCGTTCCGTCCCGATCTTCAACGACAAGCACCTTTCCACAGACTGGAAGGAGTGCGTGGAGATGGTCAGCGACTCCAAACGGCTCAAGTTTCCATTCATCGCGGGCTCGTCATTGCCCGTGACCTGGCGGCTCCCGTCGGTCGACATGCCCCTCGGAGCTGATCTGCGAGAGAGTGTCTGCGTCTGTTATGGCGGTGTCGACAGCTATGACTTCCACGGGTACGAAACGGCCCAGTGCATGTCAGAACGGCGCAAAGGCGGGGAGGTCGGTATCCGCTCTGTCCACGCCCTGAAGGGGGACGCCCTGTGGTCAGCTCTCGAGGCCCCTGAGCGCCAGGTCACCCAGCGCCTCTTCGTATCGGGTCTCAACCGCAGCCATAGCCTGCCCGTGGAGGGAGGTTTCCCGACCGCCAAGGTGACCTATGAATGGGCCAAAGCGACGATGCCGAACACCACCGGTTTCTTCGTCGAGCACTGCGACGGCTTCCGCACGACCATGTTCCTGACCGATATCTCTGACTTCAATTATGCGGGAGCGATTGGCGATTCCGGCGAGACGATCGGCTGCCAGATGTACTTGCCGATGCCTGGGCGAGGGGCGTCGACAGCCGACTTCTTCAATTCGCTGGTTCGCTCCATCGAGAACGTTGTGTTGACTGGCGAGGTCCCCTACCCCGTGGAACGCACGCTGTTGACCTCGGGGATGGTGATCGGGGGCGTCGACTCGCTCTTCGCGGGCAAGAAAGTCGAGACGCCCGAAATGGCTGTGGCCTACAAAGTCGGCGAGGCATCGACCTACTGGCGGGAATAGAGTCCGCGCCGTAGATTGCTTCCCGCGACGGCCACCCGTCAGGGCTGTTGCTCATTGATCGATTCGTAAAACCGGGACCGCTCGACTGACAGCGGTCCGGCAGAAGGAGTTTGCGATGTTCCATCGCCGACGCGTGTTGGAGTTGCTGACGATCGCAGCCTGCCTGAGTGCGGCACTCGTGTCATCCGTTCCCGCCGAGGATTCTCCCAAGGAGCAGGTCGCCGGGAAGGAACTCTGGTCGGTGGGAGTCTCCCGCGCGGTCATCACTCCGGAGAAATCGGTCTGGCTCGCGGGATATGGGTCGAAGCGGGCCCCGGATGGCAAGCTACACGATCTGTGGATGAAAGCTCTGGCCCTGCGAGATACCGGCGGACGCACAGCTGTCCTGATCACGAGCGATTTCCAAGGCGTCCCCAAGGTCATGAGTGACCGTGTCTTTGCCCAGCTCAAAGAGAAATACCAGCTGGAGAGGACGCATGTCATTTTCACCTTCTCGCACAACCACTGCGGCCCGCGTCTGGGCGATGACCTGATCGACTACTACATCGTCGAAGAGGAACAAGAGAAGCTCGTCGCGGAGTACACCGACCAGATGGTGAGCGCGACAGTCCAGCTGGTGGGTGATGCACTGCAGGCAATGGCGCCAGCCAGCATCCAGATCGGTTCCGGGAAGGCCACCTTCGCCGTCAATCGCCGCAACAACCGCGAGGCGGATATCCCCACCCTGATGGAGGCGGGCACACCTCTGGTCGGTCCGGTCGACCACTCGGTGCCGGTCCTGACTGTGACACGGCCCGATGGGAAACTCGAAGCGGTGCTGTTTGGATATGCCTGCCACCCGACCACGCTGAGTTTCATGACATGGTGCGGTGACTATCCGGGATTCGCTCAGGTCGAGATCGAGAAGGCCCACCCCGGCACCACAGCCATGTTCGTCAACACCTGTGGCGGTGACCAGAACCCGTTGCCGAGACGCAAGGTCGAGCTGTGCGAGAAGTACGGGCACATGCTGGCCGTCGGCGTCGAGGAAGCGATCAAGCAACCGCTCAAGCCCGTTCAGCCGAAGCTGACAACCGCATTCGAGCTGGTGGATCTGCCCTACCTGAAGGTCATCTCTCGTGAGGAACTGACGGTGCTGACCAAGGACGCAAACGAGATCAAGGCCCGCTGGGCGACTCGCCTGCTGAAAAAGCTCGACGATGGGGCCACGTTTGAGTCGGCCTACCCGTACCCCATTCATGCCTGGCGACTGGGAGACGAAATGTTGCTGATCGGCATGGGAGCGGAGACCGTGGTCGACTATGCCCTGCGATTCAAGGCGGAGTACGGCCCCGGCACCTGGGTCTGCGGCTATGCCGACGACATGATCTCCTACATCCCCTCGCGACGAGTGTGGGAAGAGGGGGGGTATGAAGGAGGCTTCAACCTCTATGAATACGGCCGCCCCGCCTTCCGCTGGGAGGGTGGCATCGAAGACCGCATCGCCGCGTCCGTTCATAAACTGGTCGAGCAGGTGAAAGACACCCGGTAACGGGGGCTTGAGAATGGTGAGCTGATTCGCAAGCTCCCTTACTCTGGACAGACAGGAATGTCTGTCCGACTGCTGACCTTCAGTGGAACAGACATTCTTGTCTGTTCGTGTTTGAAGCCACCGCGAAATCTGAAACCGCTCCTGACAACTGACACTCAATTCCCCGTCACCAAAATCACTGAGTCCCCACCATGAAGATGCAACTGATCTCCCCGAAGAACCACTGCGGTGGAGCTTCTCATTCGACCACCCAGGCTGTGCGGGCCGGGAACCTGATCTTTGTCGGCGGACAGATGTCTCTCGATGAACAGGGACACGTGGTCGGCACCGACATCACGACCCAGGCCCGCAATGCCTTCGAGGCCCTCAAACGCGTCCTGGCCGAGGCCGGGGCGACGATGGCCGACGTGGTCAAACACAACATTTACTTCCAGTGCGAGGGTGACGAGGCCGCTGTGGCCAAGTTCATGGACGAGCTGAACGCGGTTCGGTGTACGTACTTCACCGCTCCGGGACCAACCACGACAGAGACCCGGGTTGGCCTCGAACGCAAAGGAGCCTTGATCCTGGTCGACGCCTGGGCAGTTGTGGGAGAGAAGAAGGAACTGCTCTCACCTCCCGGTCACTGGAGCTGGGAACAGAAGCTGCCGTTCTCGCAGGGGTGGAAGGTCGGCGACATGATCTTCGTCGGTGGTCAGCGATCTCTCGGGCCCAATGGTGAGCGGCTCGGCATCGGCGATATCGAGGTGCAGACCGACCACGCGTTCCGAAATCTCGACACGATGCTCCGCCTCGCGGGTGGCGATCGTCACAGCCTGATGCGGCAGAACACCTATTTCCGCTTCTTCGGCCAGGGCAGTGAAGTCACCAGCTACTGGGAGAAAATGACCAACGTCCGCAGGCGTTACATGTCGATTCCCTCCGCAGCTGGGGCTGGGCTCCGCATCACCGGCTTCCCCTATGCCGACGAGCTGATTCAAGTGGAAGGCATCGGCATGCTGGGCGACGTGAAGCAACGGCTGCAACCCGAAAACCACTGGGACTGGAGCATCTCAAACTCCCAGTTCACCCAGGGGTGGAAGATCGGCAACATGGCCTTCATCGGCGGTCAGATCTCCGCTGACAACAAAGCCAAAGCTGTTGGTAAAGATCTCGAAACCCAGACCCGCAACGTCTTTCAGTTCATTCGCAATGTGCTGGCCGAAGGGGGCCTCGACGAAACCGATGTGGCCAAGCTCTACATCTACTACTACGTCCCCGAAGATTGGGCCCAAATCGCCCAGGCCTCCGAGACCGTCGCCGCTGCGCAGAACGATTTCTACCCGCAACCCGGCCCCTGCTCGACCTCGGTGCGTGTTTCGGGATTCGCGTTTGAGGATTTGTTGATTGAGATCGAGGCGATGGCCGTCTGTCGAGATTAAGCTGGACACGGCGACTTGCGAGCGAGAGTGAAGAAACCGCCAGGCGGCAACCCCGGTGAATGCCGATTTCACCGGGGTCGGGTTTCCGATGGACTTCGAGAAATCGAAGCGTGCCCGCGTTTTTCGTGGCTTACGAGAAATCGCTCCGCGGTATGATTGCGGAGGCCGTTGCATCGACGGGGCTCCGGGGGACACCCCTCGCGGATTACCTCACGCGACGGAGGAGTCGATCATGAGATACTGGTTCGCCTGTCTTCTAAGTCTGTGCGTGTGGCCCGCAACTGGCTATTCCCAATCGGTGGGCTTCTCGGTCTCAAACACCATCCCGCGTCACCCGCTTCCGATCCCTCCTGTGGGAAATGCCATCGGTGGGCGTCACTGTTATGGCCCGCGACCAGCAATCGGTTATGGCGTCTACGGTGGATATGGGTATGACCCGACGTTTGGGTTTACCTTTGCGAACCAGTCGCCGTTCGGATTTAACTACACGGGATACTATGGGTATGGTGGCCCCGGATTCGGTGTGGGGTACTCAGTCCCGTTGTATGGCTCCACTTACTATGGGCCCGCATGGGGTCCGTATGGAGGCTGGAATGCGCCACTCATCGCCGCTCCCGTCTATGTGAACACAGCTCCCGCACTGCCGACTCTCCCACAATGGATGATCGATGAGGCCACCGTCGATCCCATACCCAAATCCAAACCGATCTCGCAGACCCATCGCAGCCTCGTCCGGCCATCAACCCCCGAAGCCCAGCTGAGAAGCGTCCGGATGCAGGCCGCCGGGGACAGGCTGTTTGCCAAACTCGACTACTCGGCCGCAGAGAAGAGTTATGCCAAGGCCCTGCAAGCAGCTCCCGACCGACCGGATCCCTACGTGCGACTCGCCATCGCCAAGGCAGCCCGGGGTGACGTACGCGCAGCGGTGGCGTACCTCAAGCAGATGGCGGATGTCGACCCGACCTACCCCGGTCGCTCGGATTCGCTCGACACGCTGTTTGGACATCAGAACGGCATCTCGAAGGTCCAGCTCAAGCAGCGCGTGGCCGATTGGACAAAACAAGACATCCGCGACCCCGACCGGATCTTTCTGCTGGCAGCGATGCTGTACTTCGATCGTGACGACCGGTTCCGTACGCTGCTCGACACGGCGGAGAAGCTGGATGGCGATCAGGCATATTACCGTGCGTTTCTCGACGCCGCTCCAATGACCATCAACACCGCCATCGCTCCGACTCCCGACGAGATAGATGCCCTGACCGGAGTCGAGAAAGCTCCGGCCCCAGAGCCTGCTGCAGATCTGGCCCCCGTTTCAGGCCCTGCTCCCCTGATAATTCCAGCGAATCCCAAGTCGCCTCCAGCGCCACTCTTGTTGCCACCCATCCCGAAACCGTGAGCCAGTCGAAGGGGCGAGGGAACGACTTCTATTCTTCTTCAGTCGTCTCAGCCACGGCATCCGCACTGGTCTCGCTGCCTCTGACCGGCAGACGCGAGTTCAGATAAGACTCCAGCAGAACCTGCGCTGCCAGCATGTCGAGCTTCTTCTTCCGCTGCTTGCGTGACAGGTCGAGTTCAATCAACTGGTCAATCACCACAGCTGTCGTGCAACGTTCGTCATGCAGTGCCAGCGGGAGTTTGAGGTGCTCATACAGCCACGCGGCAAAGCGGCGGCAGTGAGCAGACTTCTGGCTTTCGTTGCCGTTCATATGAATCGGCAGGCCGATGACGATCCCTTTGACCACGTACTCTTCGCACCAGTTTCGGATGTGCTTCAGGTCGAGAGCCGAGGTGCGGCGGGTGTAGTTCTCGATCGCACTGGAGATCGTCTGCTCAGGAGTTGAGATCGCGAATCCGATGCGTTTATGCCCGTAATCAATCCCGAGCAATCGCCCATGCCGAGGCGGCTCCGGATAGGTCACAACCGGCTCGACATTCTCAACAGCCGGTTCCGGAGGAGTCGGCGATGACTCGGCAGGCGAGTTCATTCCTCGTCACCGACATCATCGTCCTCGTCGAAGTCATCGGCGTCATCCGACACCGACTGCGGTGGCAGATCTTCCGTCAGAACCACGCGGAACACCAGCTCTGGCGTCTTTTTGCGATTGATCGCCCGGGCCAGTTCTGATCGCAATCGTCCGGTGTGCTCCGCGAGTCGGGCCAGCACGACCTGCGGCTGGAAATCCTTCGCGAACCCAAGCGGCGACACACTCACCATCAGACAGTGCGCATCGGGAGCGGGGACCACCTGGGAAACATACACATCACGCAACCGATCGTCGTCCAGCTCTCCGGAGAGAATCTGGTCGAGTGTGCGCTGGACCTGGCTGCACATCTGGAGAGTTTTGCGGTCTGGTCGGCGGGGTTGATTCGACGACGGGCGACCGCGACGGGGAGATGTCATTCGATACTCCGTGGCAGGGCTGCGACGAGCGAAAGACGCACGGTCCTGGAACATCCCTCCCGACGGGGAGAGACCGGCGACCAGACACAGAGGTTCGCTCTTTCCGGTCTGAAAAGCAATCGGGTTATCCAATCCGATTCACTTCCGGGGGAATCCGCAGGACCACGCGAGGACAGATCAATCGTCGCTCGGTGTCGACTTCGGCAATGGCGACGAGTTCCCCGCTCGGATCGCACAGGAGCACCTCACCGCTCAGCTCCCCAGTTGCCTCACTGAACGGAATCTCGTTTCCATTCTCCACCCGCGGAACGTCGTCCGCGGTGAGCATGATTCTCTGGACGTCAGGGACCGCGCGAGTGGCCGGGATCAGATGTTCCTGAATCATGCGGCGGTCAGCCTTCTCAGGGTTGATCGCCGTTTCGACCGTGAAATCGCCCACCCGCGTCCGGCACAGACTCGTCATGACTGCTGCTGTGCCACACGCCGCTGCAATGTCCCGACCGATCGACCGGATGTAGGTTCCCGTCCCGCACTCAATTTCGAGCGTGAACAGATCACCCACGTGCTCGAGCAGTTCGATCCGATGGACCTCAACTTCGCGCTCGGGAACCTCGACCGGTTTCCCTTTGCGAGCCTTCCGGTAGGCTGGCTTCCCGTTGATCTTCACTGCGCTATAGGTCGGTGGCAGCTGGGTAATCTTCCCGACAAAACGGGGCAACACCTCGCGCAGTTGTGCGGTCGTCACCTGTGGGGCGTCCGGGAGGACTTCCACCTCAGTTTCAATGTCATCCGAGTCGCTGCGGCGGCCGAGTTGGAATGTGGCAACGTAGGTCTTCGGCAGCCGGTGCAGGTACGGGACCAGTCGTGTCGCCCGGCCCAGACAGATGACCAGAACGCCGGTGGCCAGCGGGTCGAGCGTCCCGGAATGTCCGACCTTAACCCGTCGGACTTTATACCCGAGACGGTCAACGACATCGCGTGAGGTCCAGGAAGCGGGTTTGTTAACGTTCAGTAGGCCAAACATATGAGCAGTGATGAAGGGACAAGAAGAGGATGCGACACGGACGACTCGTGACGCAGAGCGGGCAGGCTAGCCACCGATCGAGTACATCGGTCGCGTCGGCTGGATGAAGCGGGCGGTGTTGATTTCGTGACCCTCCCACTTGGCGTGGATCGAGTTGCGAACCGCTTGTTGAATGACTTCATCGGACGCCTCACCACGCAGCAAGCTGCGGAGGTCGGTCTCTTCGAGACTGAAGAGGCAGTTCCGGAGTTTGCCGTCAGCGGTGATGCGGAAGCGATTGCACTGAGAGCAGAATGGCCGACTGATTGACGCAATAAAACCAATGCGTCCGATTCCGTCGTCGAACTGGTAGTCTGCGGCCGGAGCCCGCGGGTCCGCATTCGGGACGGGGACCAGCGGGCGAATCCCGGCGGAGATGATGTCGATGATTTCCTGCGCGAAGAGGACCTTCTCTCGCTCCCACGCGTTGTCGGCATCCAGCGGCATGTACTCGATGAAGCGAACCTCGTGGCCGGTTGTCCGGGCAAAATGGCCGAACGGAACCAGTTCGTCTTCCGTCATTCCACGCAGCGAGACCGCGTTAATCTTGATCTGCTGAAAACCCGCCTTCTCCGCAGCTTCGATCCCTTCGAGAACTTTTTCATAACCCTCGCGGCGGGTGATCTGTTTGAACTTCTCGGCATTGAGGGCATCGAGGCTGACGTTCAGTCGGCGCAGCCCAGCTGCGTATAGATCCGCAGCCTGTTCGGCCAGCAGGATGCCGTTCGTGGTCAGCCCGATATCTTCGATCCCGTCAATCTTCGACAGCGCGGCAACGAGCTTTGCCAGGTCTTTGCGGACGAGCGGCTCACCGCCGGTCAGTCGCAACTTGTTGACACCGAGCGGCACCGTCAACCGGACGAACCGCTCGATCTCTTCATACGTGAGCAGGTCGACACGGTCCATAAACTGCACATTCTCTGCCGGCATGCAGTAGAAGCAGCGAATGTTACAGCGATCCGTAACGCTGATTCGCAGGTTATTGTGCGAGCGTCCGAATGTATCGACGAGCGGGAGTTGAGGCAGTAAGTCCATAACATACTCAGTATATACGTGCGGGCAGAACTGAGTCAGCCTATCGCGAGAAGAAGTCGAATTCGAGGACTGTACCTTCCCTCTCCCCACCCAGGAGAGGATTTCCAGAGTTGGCCTCCGTGGTGAGGCAGAGGAACTGGAATCCGGGATCGCTCGTCGGCGTTACGGGGGGCTTCTATGATCTGGGTCATGCAGGTCGCGTGGTGAATCCATGCGGTTGCTCTATCCGAGTGGACAAACTTCGATCATCGGGACATTTCATGGCGGATGCCTCCTTGCGACTGGCAGAAATTGTAGCTGTGGGAGCTGAGCTGACCTCAGGGGCCAAGCTGAATACCAACAGCCAGTGGCTCAGTGCCGAACTGTCCGATCTGGGGATCGTGACTGGCTGGCATACAACGATCACCGATGATCTGGCTATCAATGTGTCTGCCCTCCAACTGGCGGTCGACCGGGCTGATGTCGTGTTGATTACCGGCGGACTCGGACCAACGCTGGATGATCTGACTCGCGAGGCACTCGCCCAGCTGGTGAACGAAGAACTGGTTCTCGATCAGGAATCTCTGGATCTCATCGTCAGGTACTTCGAGAAACGCGGGCGACCAATGCCCGAGCGAAACCGCATTCAAGCCTACTTCCCAAAGAGCGGCATCGCTCTGGCCAATCCGATCGGCACAGCTCCTGGCGTGTGGATGTCGGTTCCACGAACGGGGAAGCCTGATTGCCTGGTGGGGGCCATGCCGGGCGTACCGAGTGAAATGTACCGCATGTTTCATGAGCAGGTCGTACCGCGACTTCCCGGACGCGACCGTGTGATCATGAAGGCTCGCGTGAACTGCTTCGGCTGTGGGGAGTCACACGCCGAGGAACTGCTCGGCGACCTCACTGCCCGCGACCGCGACCCTGAAGTAGGAATCACCGTGCATGATGCGACGATCACACTGCGGATCATCGCCCACGGCAAGCAAGAGGAAGAATGCCGGGCCAAGATCGCCTCGACAGATCAACTGATTCGCGAACGACTCGGGGCACTCGTCTACGGAGTCGAGGATGAGGAACTCGAAGATGTCGTCGCTCGCGAGATGCAACAGCGCGGACTGACTCTCACGACTATTGAAACCGGCACAGCGGGCGAACTGGCCCAGCGCTGGTTCAAGACCGGGTCGCCCAGCTACCTGGGGGGCGAGGTGCTTCCCGAGTGCCGCTGGCCTCATGGCGTCGGGACCATGGAAGCAAGCACCTATGAACTGGCCCGTGCGACCCGTGAAAAAGCGAACGCGGACTTCGCGCTGGCGATTTCTCCCTTTCCGCCACTGCCCAAAACAATGAGCGCCCCGCCCGTCGAGGTGTGGGTCGCCCTGGCTACTCGTTCCCAGATCATCAGCGAACGCGTTCTGCTCTCGGGAAACCCCGCGATCCATCAAAGCCGAACTGCCAAGGTGGCCAGCGACCTGCTCCGACATCATCTCGGCGGAAGGACCAGACCGTGTCCC
>QWOR01000297.1 GCA_003669575.1 Planctomycetota bacterium
CGGGACTGAACGGCCCTTCGTTCTTCCTCAAGCGGGTCACGCAACGCCGCTCCAGAGTAGAGAGTGCTTCATCGGCATGACACGAGCCAACAGCTTGCCATTGTTCGGGCGACAGTGCCTGAAAGAGCAGGATCGCCTCGAGCGATGAATCGACGTTTATGATTCCCCGGCACGTGAATTCTGGATTACGAGCCTGCATGGCCGCTAGTATCGAATTGGCGATGGACTCTCTGTCGGGGGCGCTAACCGGGAGTACATCGAACAATGCCGGCATCCCTCGAACCATAATGTCGTGGTAAGCCGGTCGAGCATTGTGGGGATCGGCCCAGCGGCCTTTGTGCGTACCCCCCTGAAGTTGGCCCGGTAGAATGCCGATGCGAGCTTTCTCTTTGGCGGCATCCAGATACTTCGCTTCGTGTGTCACACGATCAGCGGTCGCCAAGAGATAGACGCTGAAGCTGTTGTAACTCCAGTTGGTCACGCAGAGACGCTTCACGGCCCAATCTGCTGTGGCAACGGCTCCTTCCAGATATCGCTTTTCGTGGGTGACTTCGACTTGGTGATTGACTCCTCCGCGCTAGACTCCTGTGACGCCTTACTCAGAGGAGTCAGAGTTGAAAGGTTGCCGGAGGATAGTTTTTTGTCTTTCGACCGAACGAGTGCCGGAGCCGCCGATGAGTGCCATCCTTAACATCAATCCTCTCCCTCTGCGGACAAGTCGCTGGCTGATCGCGGCTGGAATTTACAATCTCGTGTGGGGCGGGATTACCATCGGATTTCCTCATCTGCTGTTTGATCTGTGCGGGATCGCACGATTGAACTATCCCGAGATCTGGCAGTGTGTGGGAATGATCGTTGGGGTGTACGGCATCGGTTATCTCATCGCAGCGGGGGATTCGCGAACGCATTGGCCGATTGTCCTTGTCGGTCTCCTGGGCAAGATCTTCGGCCCCATCGGCTTCGTGTTTGCTCTTTGGAAGGGGACCTTTCCACCGAGTTTTGGTTTAACAATCCTCACGAATGACCTTGTTTGGTGGATTCCTTTTGGACTCCTGCTGCTCGATGCGGCTCGGAATCACACCCTGACGGAACAACCGGGCTCAGCGGCCAGTCAGCACTATCTCAAGGAATCGAGGATCGCTGCGTCACCGGCTGTGGTCTTTGCTTTTCACGAAAGCCCTGGAGCGATCGTCCACCTGATTCCGCCTTGGGAAAAAATGGCAGTCGCAGAGACAGACGGCTCACTGCATATCGGTAGCCAAGTGGTACTCCAAGGAAAAATTCTCGGGCTCTTGCCAGTTCGCTGGGTTGCACTGCACACAGAGTATGACCCACCTCATCTGTTCGCCGATCGGCAGCAGTCAGGTCCGTTCGCCTTCTGGTATCACCGACATCGTTGTGTCGATGATGGGAAGGGGGGAACCTTACTGCGAGATGAAGTGGAGTATCAGGCCCCACTCGGAGCACTCGGCCAATTGTTTGGGGGATGGCTGATTCGGCGAAATCTCGATGGAATGTTCGATTACCGACATGAGAAAACTCGCCAAATGATCGAGTCGGGGGAATGGAAATCGACTCTTACTTCAGCTGGACAAGCGTAAGGCATCGCATGGACGACGAAGTGCTGATCGTGGGCGCGGGGCTTGCTGGCCTGTGCTGTGGAATACGTCTCCAACAGGCAAACGTGCGATTTCGAATTCTGGAAGCTGCCGACGGCGTCGGTGGGAGAATCCGGACAGACACGGTCGAAGGATTCCAACTCGATCGCGGTTTTCAGGTGTTCCTGACCGCGTACCCCGAGGCGCAAAAACTACTGGATTACAACGCGCTCGACCTCCGATGTTTTGAGCCAGGAGCACTCGTCCGTTTTGGTGGGGCGTTTCACCGCTTGACCGACCCCTGGCGGCGTCCAGTGCAGGGGCTCGCGTCGGTGTTCTCCCCGATTGGGACATTTACGGACAAGGTACGGGTTGGCTTACTGCGTTCCCGGGTGTTGAGGGGGACTCTGGAAGATCGGTTTCGCGGACAGGAAACCACGACGCTGCGTGCTCTGCAAACGTCGGGATTCTCCTCATCGATGATCGATCGATTCTTTCGCCCATTTCTCGGCGGGATCTTTCTCGAATCCGAGCTGCAGACCTCCAGTCGGATGTTTGAGTTTGTCTTTCGGATGTTTTCCACGGGTGATGCCGCTCTCCCCGGACAAGGTATGGAAGCGATCCCCCGTCAGCTGGCGTCCGGCTTGCCAACCGACAGTGTTCAACTGAACGCCCATGTGGTGCGTGTCGATGCCCAGTCCGTACAACTCGCCTCGGGAGAGACGCTCCGAGCACGAGCTGTCGTCGTAGCTGTGGAAGGCGCCGCCGCCGCCAAGCTCTTGGGCGGAGCCATCCCGGACGCAGCGCAGGGTGTCACATGTCTCTATTTTTCCGCCGATCGATCACCGGTGGATGAGCCGCTGCTGGTGCTGAATGGAGAAGGTCACGGTCCCGTGAACAACCTTTGCGTCCCCAGTATCGGAGCACCCCTCTACGCACCGGGAAAACAACACTTGATCTCCGCGAGCGTGCTGGGCATCCATCCAGCAGATGACGCTTCCCTGCAGGCGGCGGTGCGTCAACAACTCGCCGGCTGGTATGGCCCGGAGGTCAACCGTTGGCGTCACCTGCGGACCTACCGCATACCCTACGCATTGCCCCGACAGTCTCCCCCGGCACTCTCGGTTCCGGAGCGTGCAGTCCGCTGGCAGCCGGGCGTCTACATTTGCGGCGATCATCGGGACAATGCCTCGATTCAAGGGGCGATGGTCTCCGGGCGTCGGGCGGCTGAGGCATTACTCGAAGACTTCGCGTGAACGATCCCATCGTGCGGGCGATCTTTCTGATGCATCTGGCATCAACTCTCTTCAAGGGGGATTGATCTGGTTCGTTCAGGTCGTTCATGACCCGCTCTATTCTCAAGTGGGGACAGCTGAGTTCGCCAAGTACGAGCAGAATCACAAGGCCGTGACGACATGGGTTGTCGCCCCGCCCACGTTCATTGAGTAGGGGCCTCGGTGTTTTGCCCTGTGTAATTGGCCTCGGACTTGTCGTGGTGAACTGGCTGTCCACGATGATTTTGCAGGTGCCTTGTCATGAGATTCTGACACTATCATTTGACCCGGTTGTGCATCAAAAACGGGTCTCCACGAATTGGATTCGGACCGCTGCGTGGAGCCTGCGTGGAATCCTGGTCCTATGGATGGCCTCATCGACGCTCAAGCGAGAGACGGCATGCGGGAACTTGATCACAAACGCTACATGCGACGGGCGATCGCCTTAACGGCGTACGTTCCCCACTTGCCGTTTGGGGCTGTCATCGTCGACGGCGATCACGGTGCCATCTTGGCCGAAGGCTGGAACAAGTCGGACCAGAATCCCACATGGCATGGGGAGATCGACGCCATCAATCAGCTGGTCCAGGCTCAAGGCCCTCAAGCTCGGTCCAAGTTAGTGCTTTACACGACCGCTGAGCCTTGCCCGATGTGTCAAGGCGCGATCCTCTGGAGCGGCATTGGGACTGTGGTGTTCGGCACCTCCATCCAATTCCTCCTAGGGCACGGCTGGTGGCAGATCGACATTCCCGCCGAAGAACTGGTCAGACGCAGCCCCCAGAGGAAATGCACAATTCTCGCCGGAGTTTTAGAGGAGGAATGCAATGCCCTGTTTCTGGCGGCGCGGAGTTCGAAGAGCAGTACATAACACGCGGGGCCGCCCCTGCTGAAAGCATCAGGGCTTCTGGAATCACCTATCGCGAGTCCCTGACGATTTGCCCAATCAGGCAGTCAGCAGCAGCGACTCCCGATCGAAAGGCCCCTTCGACTCGTCCGCTCGCCAACCAGTCGCCGCAGACAACCAGTCCAGACTGGGGGTCAAACAATGCCTGCTGATCGAGAGATAACGGCGTAGCGCTGAACAGCCAGCGATGAGCCGCGAAATGAATGGACGGGGGCAGTCTGCTTCCCGTCAACTGGGCGAATTCCGCTTGGAGAGTTTCCTGGACGAGTTGCGGTTCATCCTCTTGATGAGCTGCGGACCAAGTGGGTGAAGCGTGCAGGACCCAGCAGTCGACCGACTTGTCACGTCCAGGTTTGGAACTGTTTCGTGCCAGCCAGGCCAGGGGGGAGTTTTGGACAAACGCCCCATCCCAGGCCAGCTCGATCCGCCTCTCGAACCCCATCAAGACTGCCCAACAGGGAGTCATGGGGACAGCTCGCACGACGTCTTCGAGGATGTGTCCTGGAATCAAGTCCGCTGTCTGGGGAGCGGGTAATGACATGACGACGTGATCGAACGGCCCGTGAGTTCGTTCGGCGGAGTCGGTCAGAGTCCAATCGTTCTCGCCGCGGTCGAGCCGTGTAATCCGCGTCTCGAATTGGACTGCGGCGCTCGCTGCCAAGTGACGGGCCATCGCCGTCATGCCGGGGACGCCGACATAGCGAACAGGCTGATCGGTTTTAGGACGTGCGGTTCGTCCGTCGATATCGACAATCCGGCCGGTCCATACGGCGACGATTCCCCGCTCGACCCACGCCTCGACAAACTGCGAGAAGAGGGGGTCACGCACGGTGAAGTATTGGGCTCCGTGGTCGAAGCTCAGACTCAGGTCGACACGGCGAGTCGCCGCACGTCCGCTGGAGCTGCGGCTCTTCTCGAAGACGGTGACTTGAAATCCTTGCTCCTGTAGTCGACGGGCACAGATCAAGCCCGATATCCCGGCTCCGACTACGGCGACCCGTGGCATCCATAAGGGTTCAGTACTGTCTGCGTTCACGGACATTCGCCTTCCTGGGGTCAACTGGCATCCACACTGTAGACCGATTTGGACTGAGACCGGAAGCTGGACTTCCCGCGAATCGTGGGAAAGTGAAAGCCCGGCTTCCGACCTCGCGAAACGGTTTCTGGATTCTGAGGAATACATTGTTATTCAGGGGGCATTGTCGCGGTTACCTACGGGGTGAACGAATTGAACGAATACCACGGTGATCGGTTTCGTTCGCCTCTCCTTTCTGATTGGAAACTTTAGATGGCTGACATTGTTGATACGGCTGTGGCCGCTGGCTCTTTCAAGACTCTCGTGGCAGCAGTCACAGCTGCTGATCTCGTCACGACCTTGAAGAGTGCTGGACCGTTTACTGTGTTCGCACCGACGGACGATGCCTTCGCGAAACTGCCCCCGGCTGTGATCGCGGACTTGCTGCTTCCGGAAAACAAGTCGAAGCTGCAAGGGATCTTGACGTTCCATGTCGTGGCAGGTCAGGTGATGGCGTCGGACGTTGTAAAGCTAAAAGCAACGAAGACTGTTCAGGGGCAAGAAGTGACGATTGACACCTCAAAGGGCGTCATGTTGAATGGGGCGAACGTCATCAAGACGGACATCGTTTGCAGCAATGGCGTCATCCATGTCATTGATGCGGTCATTCTCCCGAAGTAACGACGACGACAGAGATTTAACCTTCCCCGCGCGGCATGCTGCGGGGAAGGTTTTTTCGGTTTGGAGAGTATCACATTCAGTTTCAGCGGCTCACAAGGTGACTTCTCTTCCTGCCCATCTGGTAGATGATCGCGAAGAAATACATCAGGACAAGAAAGAAAAACATGACCAGACTACAGATTTCGAAGGCGGGCTTTGTTGTTGCCGCCGGAGCGTCATTTCTGTTCTCTATCTCCCTTTGGTTCTCGGGAAGCAGAGAAGAAGGCGCGTTTGTCGGTCTTTGGGTACCATCGATTCTAAGTTTCGGAACTCTCATGCTAGGCGGAAAAAATCGTGAGTGATCCAGTCATTCAAATCTTCGTGGTCGGATGTGGTGTGTTTGGAATCGCACTCGCGGCAGCAGTGCTCGCAGTCATTACGCCTGACTGAACCAGAATTTAAACAAACTGAATGTTGGGCGAATTCTTCCCAGCATCTGCAACAACCGTGAGATCAGGATTGTTGACGTCATCACTGCACCGATTGGACACGCTCAAGGCCATCCCTGCCGCCCTCCGTTGGGTCTCGGCAGAGCCGCTGCTAGGGCCAATTGACTTCCGTCCGTATTTGGACGGCAGCTTCCAGTGAATCATCACCGGGTGCGAGCAGGCGGGCGTCGGCAAGCGTCGGGAAATGGACATCGGCTGATCGAGCCGTTTTTGATTCGTGCCGGATTGATGGTGAAGGATGACTCCGGAAGGCGGCAGCTTTCAGGAAAAGGCCGGGAACACCTGTCCAAATCCCGTGGAGAAGGTGCCTGATTGATGGCAAAGTCGTGGCAAGACAGATGTTGGAAATAGGACACCCGCTTGTGGATCAGTTGATCGTCCAATTCCTGAAAGATTCCTGTGCAATGAGCGTCCCTATCATGTCCTAAACAGTTGTCTCTGTCGCTGAAATGGCCCGAATGGTCGGCCTCAGTAGAGCACGGTTCTACCAGCTTGTCGGCGAAGGGATCTTCCCGTCCCCCCTCTACAGTGTTCACTCCCGCAGACCCTTCTTCTCAGAGGAGATGCAACAGGTCTGCATGGATGTTCGGAAGCGAAACTGCGGTGTGAATGGGAAGCCGATCCTCTTCCACACACAAAGACACCCGCTTGGTCAACAGCAGAGGTCAATGAAGAAGCCGAAGACCGAACCAAATCTAAAGAATCAGTACGCCGATCTGCTCGATGGTCTTCGGTCACTTGGTCTGGAGGTCACAGCCGCTGTGGTCGAGCCGGATGTCGACGAGTTGTTCCCATAAGGCTGCTCCTTGCGATTGTCACCGGGACAGAAGTGATTCGACGAATACGCTGTACTCCTCCTTCATCGGCAAATCAAAGTCCCGTTTGATTCGCCGTCGCCGAGCCATCACCATCTCACCTGTGCTTGGGTTGAGAGATGGTTTGTCGAACTCTTCCCAGTACAACCCGATGCCTCGTTTCTGCCAATTCGGAAGATCATTGAAGTTGATCCCCTGATCAAACAGCAGCTCGTTCTTCTGGCTCACCGACAGTCCAAAGAGTTTCTCGGTCGCTGCTCGAACATCCAAGCCCAACTTTCGCTGAGTCCAGTAGCAATAGGCACTCAATGCATTTCGGGACGCATCCTCGTTCCGCCAGCGAAAGTAATCCACAACCAGATTGACCGTGGGGAGTTGCGAGATCCGGCAGTCAAAGGTCGCCACCTGACCCAGCAACAACGAGAACTTCGCACTCGCCTCCGCAGCCAATGTCGAGTTGTACTTCCTTAGTTTACGACCATATTGCTTCTCCTCACGGTCGAAGAGCAGGGAGATCTCATCGCTCTCCGTATAGGCATAGATCACCCGGAAGCCAGAGTTCATGAGACTCTCGGTGGTTTCCACCATCAAGTCACGGAAACGCTCATCGAACGGAGCTTCGAAATGGCAGACGTCCTTGGTTAAGCGAGTGAAGTTGCGGCCATCAAGCCGAGCGACCATGAAGATACCCGGAAGCACGCAGTAGTCTGCTGCCGTCTCGTAGACTCTCATGGATCGATCCAGGTCATCGAATTTCATCTTGCCACTCCTCAACCACAAAACGCTGATCTTCCATTCGCACATAGAACAACCGGTCGAACCCCTCGTCCAACGTTGGGAGTTCGAGTTTCTTGGCAGTCGACAGGATCGCCACATCGGGGACACGATATGATTCGGATCGTTCGCTGTTCCGTCGGAGGCAATCCGCCAACTTCGACTGGAAGTAGAACCCCACCACCGCGTAGCGGTTCGCCTTGGCAGTTGCGATGTACTTCTGCCGCTCCTCCCGTGTGGGATTCGTATTGTCGATGACAAATCGCTGCTCGGTTCTTAAGCAGGCGCCGAGAAACGTGCGCTCTCGAAACCGGGTCTTCAGCAGATCCAGACTGATCCGGACGTGAGTCGAGAAGAACCGCTCCATAAAGAAGGACGATTTCCCCGCCCCCTGAATTCCCATGAAGATCACGCCTTCCATGATGGCTCCTTCTGCCTGTCCGAAGCTGGCCAACAATGCAGGCACCTTTCACATCTGGCACGAATCGATAAATCCGGCATGTTACAGTTAAGGCGATGTCCCCCTCCTTGTGCCCTGCTTGACGCAAGCTGACACATCGTCCTGGCGTCAGGTTCACAGACTCCATGAAGAAAAGCCCATTGGTCAGGCAAACACCAATCGCTGCTACTCTGAAACGACAATGAGTATCATGAAAAAGAATGCCGACCGATCTCTCACATCAATGTTTACTTCTCGTGATGGATCCCTCACTTTGGTGTCCCGATGATTTTGTTTGTCGATGTGATCTCTGACGTGATCTGCCCGTGGTGCTATGTGGGGAAGCGTCGGCTGGAGAAAGCCATCGACTCCGTGAAAGGGCAGTACGAAGTCCGGGTGAGGTGGCATCCATTCCAGCTCAACCCCACAATGTCCAGAGAAGGGATCAGTCGACGAGAGTACCGCATCGCAAAGTTCGGCAGCTGGGAGCGGTCGCAGGAGTTGGACGCGCGGTTGATCGCCGTCGGATTAGACGAAGGCATCCCCTTTGCATTTGATCGTATCGAAAGAACACCAAACACTCTGGATGCCCACCGGCTCATCTGGCTGGCAGACCAGCATGATTGTCAGGATGCAGTCGTCGAGGGCTTGTTTCGAGCGTATTTCATCGACGGTCGAGATATCAGCAATCGCCGGGTGCTGGCAGATGTGGTGGTTGAATTGGGAATGGATCGACAACTGATCGAAGGCACGCTGAACAGCGATGAAGGCACGGATGCCCTCCGGACCGCCGAAGAACTTTCTCGCCGTCATGGAGTGGGTGGTGTGCCGTTCTTCGTCTTCAATGAGGAAGTTGCTCTGTCGGGAGCACAAGCCCCAGAGAATTTCGTTGAGGCGTTCAAGCAGGCTTCCAAGTAGAACCGAACCTCACCCTGGAATGTCTTCACAGACTGGCTGGATCACACAACGACATGACCAAAATCAATACCATCTCCAAGTTCGTGCTGGCGATCTTCCTGATCGGTGCTGGCATCTCGCACTTCGTGAATCCGGCATTCTTCCTCAAGATTATGCCACCGTATCTTCCGCTCCATAAAGAGCTGGTACTGGTGAGCGGCATCTTCGAAGTACTTTTGGGCGTCCTGTTGTTGGTCCCGGCGTATTCTCGGTGGGCCGCTTGGGGGATCGTCGCCTTGTTGATCGCAGTCTTCCCGGCAAATCTGTATGTCTTCCAACATCAAGAACTGATCCCAGCATCGCCCCTTGTTCATCTCCTGCGTCTTCCATTGCAGGGCGTCTTTATCCTCTGGGCATACTGGTATGCGAGACCCGTAAACATTGCAGACAAGCCGGAGTAATGAAATGGTTCGCACAAGCCTTGAGTTCAATCAAAAGTATGTTGGCTATATTTCCAACCGTTTGACGTTCGACAAATGCCACGAATATTGTACGCAAAGTAGGTAAAGTAGAATTGCTCGACTTCGGGGGATGTATCGAACCTGGTCCAGTGGGACAATCGGAGCCAGCTCGGATGTCATTTTATCGTGCTGTCGCCAGCTTCATCGTCAACATTTGCATACGCGGCCCAGGGAGGTATCTCATCGTCCGGCGGGCAGGCGTGCGCCCATCCACTGCTCATGACAACAGCAGGTTTCATCGATGGAGCGTGCTGGTCGTCGCAGCAATTGGAGTCTTGGGTATAGCAGTGGGTGTGCTCCAGGCCGAGGACAAGCCGAGTCTGCCGTCTCCGGGCAACGCGGAACTCTTCTGGTCGTTTCGCCCGTTGACCCGCCCCGAAGTGACCGGGAACGCTGACCAGCAGCTCTCGGCGATTGATGAACTCGTGCGGGTCCAACTGAGAACGCGTGGCTTGGAGCTGGCTCCGGAAGCGGATCGCCGGACACTTTGCCGCAGGCTCTATCTGGACCTGATTGGTCTGCCGCCATCACCGGAACAGTTGGCTCAGTTTCTGGCTGACACATCATCGCAGGCCGTGGAGACTCTCGTCGATCAGCTGCTGGCCTCCCCTCAGTATGGCGAACGCTGGGGGCGGCAGTGGCTGGATGTCGTGGGATACGCCGACAGCAATGGATACATTCGGCACGATACGCCTCGCCCGCTGGCGTACCACTATCGTGACTATGTCATTCAGAGCTTGAATGACGACAAGCCGTATGACCAGTTCTGGGTCGAGCAATTGGCCGGCGATGAACTGGTCAATTACTCCGCATCCGCAGAATTGACGCCTCAACAGGTACAGACGCTGACCGCCACGCATTACATGCGGAACGCGCCGGACGGAACGGACACCACAGAAGGGAACGAGACGACTCGAGTCATCGAACGGTACGCAGTCCTGGAATCGCTGTTGCAGACGACGATGTCCTCGATGTTCGGGATGACCATTGACTGTGCCCGGTGCCATGACCACAAGTTCGACCCGATCCCGCAACGGGACTATTACGCGTTGCAGGCGATCTTTTACCCCGCGTTCAATGTCAAGAAGTGGGTACAGCCGAAAGACCGGTGGATTTACACCGCCGGTCCGTCTGAAATTGCCAAGTGGCGAGCCAGTCTGGAGCAGGCTGACAAAGAAGTCGCTGCTCTTCAGAGAGATCATCAAGCGTGGCTGGTCGCTCACCGGCCTGCGGGAATCGTTCGATGGAAGGACGATTTCGAAGGGAGATCCGTCGCCTCGCAGTGGAGTCCCACTGCTCCTGGCGATGCGATACTCGAAGGAGCTGTGCGGACAAAGCTCGATGCGGATGCCGCACCTGCCGCCAAGCTTGATTCTGGAAAGCTCATGGTCATCGCCGACGCGCCGGGCGACAGCCGCTGGCTCTCGACCCAGCAAAAGATCGACTGGACTCCGGCAGAGGTCGGTCAGTCGGTTCAGGTCACATTCGATCTCGTAGCTGATCGCATTTCCGGGGGGGCACCTGCTGGACGGATCGGCTACTACATTGCCTTACACGATCATGATGACGACAGTCCGGTCACAGGTGGAAACCTCCTCATCGATGGAAATCCGGCCGGAGGGGCCAGCCTGAACCTCGATTATCCAGGCGCCGACAGCACTGGCTTGGGCGAACTCGGAACCTCGGGGTATACACCCGGCCGGAATTACGGAGTCCGGGTGACGCGTACGGGGGAGCAGGACTACCTGCTGGAGCATCTGGTCAATGGGCAACCCGAAGAGAAGACGGTGTCGCTCAAGGCAGAACAACTCCCCGACGGTGCGTTCGGGTTCGAGTTGTGCTGCTCACGCAGCTTCATCGTCGACAATGTGGTCGTCGAGAGTTCACCGGACGGAACCAATCCGGAAGAACTGAACCTGGCGTGGAAGGAGTATCGCATTCTGCTGACCAGTCGGCAGCAGGAACTGGCAGCTGCGATTCAGGCCGTGAACGCCAAGCGATTGCCTGAGCCGGTCAAGATTGCCTGGGCCACCGACCTGAGCCCTGAACTCCCCGATGTGCCGCTGCTGCATCGTGGCGACTATTTTCAACCAGGCGAACCCGTTCCAGCTGCGGGACTGTCGGCCTTGTCAGACGGAGCGCACGAAATCGTTCCGGTCACTGCGCCAGATGCTTCTTCACTTGGGAATGCGCGAACGACCACAGGGCGGCGGTTAGCGTTTGCTCGCTGGGCGACACAGGCGGGATCACGTCCAGCTGCACTCCTGGCTCGGGTTCAGGTCGATCGCTTGTGGCGAGGTCATTTTGGTCAGGGGCTGGTCCCTTCGCCTGAGAACTTCGGTGCCAGCGGAGTCGAGCCGACTCATCCAGAACTCCTGGAGTGGCTGGCCTCGGAACTCGTCGACAGTGGGTGGCGATTGAAACACATCCATCGGCTGATCGTTCTCTCCCGAACCTACCGTCAATCGGGCGAGGCGTCCGTTATGGCTGCGGACAAGGATCCTCAGAACGCCTGCTACAGCCGTTTCCCGGTCCATCGACTGGAAGCGGAACAGATCCGCGACACGATGCTGTCCGTGGCTGGCGTCTTGAATCCGAAGGCAGGCGGTCCTTCCGTCGCAGTTGTCGACCCCGGAAACCGTCAAGTCGTTTTGGCTGCTCCTGCTGGTCCCGGACCACACGAAGTCGATCGACGCAGCATCTATATCACGATGCGCCGCAGTCAGCCGCTGACATTCCTGCGGACGTTTGACCAGGCGTCCCCAGATCCGAACTGTGTTTCTCGGAGTTCGTCGAACGTCGTGGCCCAGTCTTTGTCGATGCTCAATAGTGAGTTCTCTCAGCGGATGGGGCGGGAGTTCGCACAGCGGATCATGGCGCACGCGAGTCCCGCCACGGATGACGGGCAGATCCGGTATGCTTTCGAGGTCGCGTTCTCCCGTGAACCATCTGGTGAAGAACTGAGCAGCTGTCGAGAATTCCTGAAGAACCAGACGAACCAGCGAGCCAGCGAGAATCCCGAGGCGGCTCGCAATTCCGCCTTGGCTGATCTGTGTCGGCTACTCCTCGCAACCAACGAATTTCTGTATCTCCCGTGAGGCCATCCATGAACCGGAACACATCGGCTCTTTCGCACCAGGACAGAGCCCTGTCACGCCGGTCGCTGCTCCAGGCTGGGGCGGCGGGAATCGGCTGGGCAGGGCTAGCGCAGCTGATCACCCAGGGTCGTTCGGTGCGGGCCGGGGCTGGGGAGTCGTCGTCTCGTCCCCCCGCGACGATGCCTAAGGCGAAGCGACTGGTCCTGATGTTTCAGCACGGCGGGCCAAGCCAGATCGATCTGTTCGACCCGAAGCCC